>NZ_JADFUE010000006.1:0-186590 GCF_054967145.1 Bradyrhizobium sp. UFLA06-24 | reverse complement strand
AGCGAACACTTCAATACGCGGTGACAACGGTCGTCTTATGTCGTCAGAATGGTCGTCCATTGTGAGCACCCTTCCAGAAGATGACTCTTCTAACGGTGCTCTCATGACTCCGCACAAACAATCCAAAGGGCCTCGGCGCCACGCTTACCATTGTCCGACGTCAGCCTCCTTCCCGCGGACCGAGCCACTGGCTTCGCGCACTCGGGTCGACCACAGACATGCCGGTGCCCTCAGTCGCGCGCACCGGCACCGAGGTGGGATCGAAATCTTCCAGACAGAATACGTTGACCCCGAAATGATCCGGCGCCGCGCGCTTGCGGTGGAACGTGTACACGCCGCAGCGCGAGCAGAAAAAATGCTTGGCGCGATGCGTATTCCATTCGTAGACCGACAGCAGATCCTCGCCCGACAGCACGGTCAGCGCGCTCTCATGAACCTTGGTCATCAGCGCGTTCTTCTGCCTGCATAGCGAGCAATCGCAGGTCGTAAGCTCGGTGACTTCAGATGCGACCCTGAACGTCACGGCACCGCAATGGCACGAGCCTCGATAGGTCGACATGAAGATCTCCCGGTGTTGCTATCTCGAGCATCGGCGAGACGGCGCGGCGCGCGCAACAGAAGGATTGCACGCGGAGCAATGTTTGGTGATCGCTCGGGTCACCACAGGGTTGTGATCATTCAGCCATGATTAGTAGCTAGCAGGGGCCCGCAGGGTTCATGCGGAGTTCATTTCGAGTTCCCTAGCTTGCGATTGTCTAGATCGTCCACGACCGAACTTCCCCCATCAAGACATCCATCCCCCTCAGGAGGAGACTTTCATGCCAGCATTGCTTCGTCCCGCTCTCACCGCGCTCGGCGTCGCGTGCCTCGTGTCCGCGACATCGCTCTTCTCCTCCGGCGCGGCGCTCGCGCAAGCCAAGCAGCAGCCCGCGCCCGCTCAGCAGGCCGCGCCACAGCAACAGCAGGCGCCCGCACTCAAGCAGATCGCGCTGACCGACAAGCAGGTCGAAGGCGTGCTCGCCGCGCAGAAGGACATGGACGCGATCACGGAAAAACTGCCGGAGAACACCGCGCCCGACGCGAAGGTGATTGCCCAGCTCGACGGTGTCGCCAAGAAGCACGGCTTTGCCAGCTATGACGACTACAACAACGTCGTCGACAACATCAGCCTGGTGCTCGGCGGGTTTGATCCCGCGACCAAGAAATATGTCGGCAACGAAGCCGTGATCAAGTCGCAGATCGCGCAAGTCGAGGCCGACAAGAAGATGCCGGCCAAGGACAAGAAGGAAGCCCTCGACGAGCTCAACCAGGCGCTGAAGACGCCGGCGCCCGCGGTCGAGAACAAGGGCAATATCGACCTCATCGCCAAATACTACGACAAGCTGGTCGCTGCGCTGGGCGACGATCAGAATTGAGGATGTGAGCGGCATTCGCTGCTGCCGTAGGGTGGGCAAAGGCGCAAAGCGCCGTGCCCACCATCTCTCTGGGTCACAAACAATGCGTGGGCACGCTCCACTTTGCCCACACTACGAGACTTTCATCGCCGCCAGACCAAAAGCCCCGGAGACATCTCCGGGGCTTTCGTCGTTTCAGCACGCGCGCGTTCTCTACGTCCGCGTCCGCATCCGCATCATGAAGCTGTCGAAGCTCAGTTCCGCCACCTGCATCCAGGCGAGCGAATCGGCGCGATAGGCGGTGAGGCTCGCATACATCTTGCCGAAATGCGGATTGGTCTTGGCGAGATCGGCGTAGATCTCGTTCGCAGCAGTGTAGCAACCCTCGAGCACCTCCTGCGGGAACGGCTTCAGGATCGCGCCGGCGACGAGCAGCCGCTTCAGTGCCGGCGGATTCACGGCATCGTACTTGCCGGTCACCCAGGTGAAGGTGTCGCGCGAGGCGCTCTCGACCGCGGCCTGATAATGCTTGGGCAGCGTATTCCACTTGTCGAGATTCATGATGTTGTGGCCCTGGCCGGTGCCTTCCCACCAGCCGGGATAGTAGTAGTACTTCGCGACCTTGACGAAGCCGAGCTTCTCGTCGTCGTAGGGGCCGACCCATTCGGCCGCATCGATGGTGCCCTTCTCGAGCGCCGGATAAATGTCGCCTGCAACGATCTGCTGCGGCACGCCGCCGACCTTGGCGATGATCGTGCCGGCGAAACCGCCAACACGGAATTTGAGGCCCTTGAGATCGTCCATCGATTTGATCTCTTTGCGGAACCAGCCGCCCATCTGGGCGCCGGTCGAGCCGGTGGGAATGCCGATGACGTTCTGCTCCTTGAGCAGATCATTGACCAGGTCCTGTCCGCCGCCCCACAACAGCCACGAGATGTGCTGGCGGGTGTTGAGCCCGAACGGCAACGCCGTGCCGAAGGTGAAGGCGGGGTTCTTGCCCCAATAATAGTACAGCGCGGTGTTGCCCATCTCGATCGTGCCGTTCGAGACAGCGTCGAGCACTTGCAGGCCCGGCACGATTTCGCCGGCGGCGAAAGGCTGGATCTGGAAATGGTTGTCGGTGATCTCGGCGACGCGCTTGCAGAAATATTCGCAGCCGCCATAGAGCGTATCGAGCGATTTCGGCCAGCTTGCCGCATATCGCCATTTGATGTCGGGCATCGACTGCGCGACCGCGGGCGCTGCAATCGTAGTTGCGGCGAGGCCAAGACCGCCTGCCGTCAGAAATTGACGACGTTTCATGCGCTTCCCCTCTGTTGGTGTCGATGCCTCGACGAGGGATCACGATCTTGCTGTCGCTTGGAGTTCGCCGCTGATCGACGTTTGCTGCGTCCGAAATTCTTCCGGACCGGCGGCAGGATGACGAAAGGCGCCCGGCAAAGCAAGCGTGCTTTGGTCGCGCGATCGGCCGTCCTCAATGTTGCGATGCGAACGCGGCCTCCATGGCCTTGCGCGTCTTCACCGTCTCGCCGGCCGCGTCGAATTCCACGTCGCTCCAGCGCAGCACCGCGCCATAGGGGACGTCGTGCTTCAGCTTCATGCGATGCGCGAGGCCGATCGGCAGTGCACCCGCCTTCAGGCTCGTGGCCGCCGGCACCAGCTTGCCCCACACCGTGTAGCCGCCTTCGCCGTCCAGCATTTCGCCGGCGCGCAAGTCGCGCTTGGCGACCGCAGCGACGTCGCCACGGAAGCCGTGGGGCTGTCCGGTCGGCTCGCCGCGTAGCGCCGCCGACAGCACCGAGATGTTCAGCTCCAGCCCGATCAGATGATAGGGCTTGTACATGGCGGCATATCGACCGCTCGCATCCGTCTTCAAGCCGTATTGCCTGAAGCAATCGGCGGCGTAGTCGTTCGGCGCCTCCAGCACGACATAGACGCCCCAGCGCAGATCGCGAAACACCGGCCGTCCGTCGCGCTCCAGCGATGACACGACTTCAACGACGCCGGACCGCTCCAGCACGCCGCCGCGCGAGCGCGGTCGCATGATGTGCGGGAGATCGTCGACGCCGCAGGGCGGAAACAGAAGTCCCTCCGCGGGCACGTCGAGCCCGCAGGCATTGGCGATTGCCGCCATTTCGATGGCCGATTTGGTGCCGTCGAGGAAGGAGTTGAACATCTGCGGATTCATGCCGGCCGACTGCGCTTCGCCTGCGGTCAGGCCATAGTGCTGCCAGACCCCGTCGGGCGTCACGTCGTGATAGGCGGGCAGATATTTTGTCCCTTTGCCGGCAGCGACGACGCGAAATCCTGTCGCGCGCGCCCAGTCGACCATCTCCGCCGTCAGCGCCGGCTGGTCGCCATAGGCGAGCGAATAGACCACGCCCGCTTTCCGCGCTTCTTCGGCAAGCAGCGGGCCCGCCAGCACGTCGGCCTCGACATTGACCATCACAATGTGCTTGCCCGCCGCGATCGCGGCGCGCGCGTGACGGATGCCGACGGCGGGATTGCCGGTCGCCTCGACCACGACATCCATCGCGCCGCCCGCGATGGCGTGCGCGCCGTCGTCGGTGAAGACGGTGGCTGCGATCCGCTCGGCGCTCCAGCCGACGGTGCGACAAGCCTCGCGCGCGCGGTCGCGATCGATGTCGACGATGATGGGCACCTCCAGCCCCGGCGTGTGCGGCACCTGCGCCAGAAACATCGAGCCGAATTTGCCGGCGCCGATCAGTGCGACACGAACAGGCTTGCCGGCGGACGCACGGGCCTGGAGAAGGCGGAAGAGGTTCATGGGGGAAATCCGTCGGTTCAACAATCAAAGCTCGTTATTCCGGGGCGCGCGAAGCGCGAGCCCGGAATCCATTGATCCACAATCTCTGCGGCCCAATGGATTCCGGGCTCGACGCTACGCGTCGCCCCGGAATGACAGTCTACTCCGCCGCCTGCCTTGGTGCACGGGCCAGCCGCAGCAGCGCATCGTCCTCCACCGCCTTGATCGGCGTGAAATCGCGATGCGCGATGTAGTCCGGCCTGGTCGGTGTACGGATGTAGTTCGAGACCGCGTTCAGCGTCAGATACACGATCTTGCGCGGGTAGGGCGTGATGTTGCCGGCCGAGCCGTGCACCAGGTTGCCGTGGAACATCAGCATGCCGCCGGGCTTGCCGGTCGGAGCGACGATGCCGCCCTGCTCGACGAGGCGTGTCACCGTGTCCTCGTCGAGCGTCCACAGCGGATAGGAGGTGGTGGCGAGGTCATGGGAAGCTTCGAGGTCGCCGGCATTCTGGCTGCGCGGCACCAGCATCAGCGGGCCGTTGATCGGCATCACCTCGTCGAGGAAGATCGCGATGTTCATCGCGCGCGGCTCCGGCATGCCGTCGTCGCGTTTCCAGGTGCCGTAATCCTGGTGCCACTGCCAGACGTCGCCGGTGAAAGCCGATTTCGCGTTGATCTTGAACTGGTGCATGTAGACGGGCTCGCCGAACACCTGCTCGACCGGCTCGATCATGCGCGGATGGGCACCGAGAATGCCGAAGGCCTCGTTGTAGAGATGCGCGGCGAACGCCGTCCGCGGTGCGCCGCTCTTCTCGCGCCAGACCTCCGGCCGGTTGGCGTCGTAGATGCCCACCGCCTCGCGCGCGAGCAGGTCGACCTCCTCCTGGGCAAACAGTTCGGGCAGGAACAGCCAGCCTTCGCGCTGGAAGAACTCCAATTGCTCTTGGGACAGTCTCATGGGTCGTCCTCCTGCTTTGTTTTTGTCGTTCCGGGGCGATGCGAAGCATCGTCCGGCAGTCAGGGCGAGGGCGTCAAGCCGCCCAAACGATCTCACCTTTCCAAACGCGTAAGCTGTTGATTCTCTTCATGTCGTCTACTGTGCATGGGGTTGTTTTGGTGTTGTGAGGCGGGTGCCGGCTGCTATTCCGCCAAAAACCTGCTCACCACATCGCCGAACTCCTGCGGCGCCTGCTCGAACATCCAATGCCCGGCATTCGCGATCACCGCCGTCTGCGCGCCCGTGATGTGCTCGGCCAGCACGCGCCACAGCACCGACAGGCTGCCGGTGGTAGCGCCGCCGCCGACCAGCAGCGTCGGCGTCCTGATCGCTTGCGCGTCCGCGAGCGTGTAGGGCCGGCGCTGCTCGTTGATCTGGCCGAGCAGGGTGAGCGTGTTGTCGCGCAGCTGCTGCTTTGCGGCCGCCGGCACGCGGCGCCAGGAGCCGTCGCCCTCGATGCCTTCGTAGAAGTTTTGCAGCGCGCCCTCGACGTCGCCGGCGCGGATCATCTCGACCGAGCGCATCGTCTTCGCGGCGAGCGGCGGATAGGCGGGCGTGCCTTCGGGCAGCGGCAGGCTGGCATCGAGATCGCCGCCGGGCTCCGCCAGCACCAGCTTGCGCAGCAGATCAGGCCGGGCCTGCGCGACGCGAAACGCGATGTGCCCGCCGCGCGAATGGCCCATCAGATCGACCGGCCCGGGCTCCACCTGCTCGATGAACGCGATCGTGTCTGCAACGTGCTGGGCCATCTTATAGTCGTCGCCGATGGCGTCCCAATGTTCCGGGAAGAAGCGCCGCAGGCTGACCGCGATCACGCGATGGTTCTTCGACAGCGGCCCGAGCACCGAATACCAGGTGCGGAAATCGCCGAGCGTGCCGTGCACGCAGACCAGCGGACGGCCTTCGCCGATCCCGAGATAGGCCATGTCGTAACCGTTGACGCGAAAGCTCTGCATGATCAGCTCGCCAGAAAGTCGAGAACCACTTCGGAATATTTCTGCGGCGCCTGCTCGAACATCGGATGGGTCGCGTTCGGGATGATCGCCGTCTTGGAGTAGGGCACATGCGCGGCAAGCGCATGCAGCACCTTCGGCAGCAGGCCCTTGGTCCGCGCGCCCAGGATGAACAGCGTCGGCATCTTGATCGCCTCCGCATCCGCCTTCGAGAACGGCGGCCTGCCGTCGCGGACCTGGCCGATCAGGGTGTACGCATTGTCGCGTAGGTTCTGCTTCACCATCGCCGGCAGCCGCGGCCAGGTGCCGGCGCCTTCCAGCGTGTCGACGAAAACGGCGAGCCCGCCGTCGACGTCGCCGGCCGCGATCTTCTCGGCCGACGCCTTGAACCGCGCCAAGAGCGGCGAGGGGCCGCCGACATACTCAGGATCGAGGCTCGCATCGAGCTCGCCGCCGGGCTCGGCCAAAACGAGCCGCCGCAGCAGATCGGGGCGCTGCTGCGCCACGCGGAAGCAGATGTGGCCGCCGCGGGAATGGCCCATCAGATCGACCGGGCCGAGGTCGAGCTGCTCGATGAAGGCGATGACGTCACGGACATGCTGTCCGATCGAATAGGTGTCTCCGACGCCATCCCATTGTGCGGGGAAGAAGTGCCGCAAGCTGGGAACGATCATCCGATATCGTTGCGTCAGCGGGCCGAGCACACAGCCCCACACGCGAAAGTCGGACAGCGAGCCATGCACGCAGACCAGCGGCGGGCGGCTCCTGTCTTCGCCCACATCGAGATAGGGCATGTCGTAACCGTTGACGTGGAGGCTTTGCATTCTGGACTCGCGAGGCGGGCGGAACTCCTGCGCAAGATTCCCGGAAACCGGGTGGATCGCAACTATTTCCAAGCCTAGATTTAGCGCCGAGTTCACAATGGGGGCATGCGAGAAGGACGCAAGCCCAGGGAACCAAGCCATGACCGACCAGCATTTCGCCCTGTTCGATACCAGGATCGGCCTCTGTGCCATCGCCTGGGGTCCGCGCGGCATCAACGGCACGCAGCTGCCGATGGGCGGCGAGGACAAGATCCGTACCCGCATCAGCCAGCGCCACGCCGATGCCATCGAAGCCGAGCCGACCCCTGAGGTGCAGGAGGCGATCGACCGCATGACAAGACTGCTCGCGGGCGAGCCCGACGACCTCACGGATATCGAGCTCGACCTCGACGGCGTGCCGGAGTTCAACCGCGGCGTCTACGAGATCGCCCGCGCCATTCCGCCCGGCAAGACCGTCACCTATGGTGACATCGCCAAGCAGCTCGGCGGCGTCCAGCTGTCGCGCGACGTCGGCCAGGCGCTCGGCCGCAACCCGTGCCCGATCGTCGTGCCCTGCCATCGCGTGCTCGCCGCCGGCAACAAGCCCGGCGGGTTCTCGGCCAATGGCGGCGTCGTGACCAAGCTGAAGATGCTCGAGATCGAAGGCGCGCTGGTGAACCACACGCCGAGCCTGTTCGATTGAGGCCCTAAATCTTCGCCGCCGTCTTCGGCCAATACCGGTCGCGCAAATGCCGCTTCACCAGCTTGCCGGTCGGCGTGCGCGGCAGCTCGGCCTCGAAATCGATCGAGCGCGGGCATTTGATCGCCGAGAGGCGCGTCTTGCAAAAGGCGATCAGGTCGGCCTCCAGCGCCTTGCCGGCACGCGCCGTGTCGTGCGGCTGCACCACGGCCTTGACCTCTTCGCCCATCTCCTCGTTCGGTACGCCAAACACGGCGACGTCTGCGACCTCAGGGTGGGTGATGAGCACGTCCTCGGTCTCCTGCGGATAGATGTTCACCCCGCCGGAGATGATCATGTAGGACTTGCGGTCGGTGAGATAGAGGAAGCCGTCCTTGTCGAGATAGCCGACATCGCCGAGTGTCGACCAGCCCTTGGCGTTGTAGGCCTTCTTCGTCTTCTCAGGGTCGTTGTGATAGGTGAATGCAGGCGCATCGGCGAAATAGACCGTGCCGATCTCGCCAACCGGCTGCTCCTCGTCGTTCTCGTCCAAAATCTTGATGTTGCCGACCACGGCGCGGCCGACGCTGCCGCGATGCTCCAGCCATTCCTTCGAGCTGCAGACGGTGACGCCGTTGCCCTCCGAGCCGGCATAATATTCGATCAGGATCGGGCCCCACCATTCGATCATCTTGGCCTTGACGTCGACCGGGCAGGGCGCCGCGGCGTGGATGGCGCCCTTCAGCGTCGAGACGTTGTACCTGGCGCGGACCTCGTCCGGCAGCTTCAGCATGCGCACGAACATGGTCGGCACGAGCTGCGACTGGGTGACCTTGTACTTCTCCACCAGCCTGAGGAAATCCTCGGCATCAAAATGCTCCATGATGATGGAGGTGCCGCCGAGCACGATCGCCATCATGTTGAAGCGCAAGGGAGCCGCGTGATAGAGCGGCGCGGGCGACAGATAGATGCTGTCGGCATTCATGCCGCACATGCCGGCGCACAGCACGCGCAGGAACGCGTTCGGCTCGTCGATCGGCTTACCCTCGAACGCCTTCTTGATGCCCTTGGGGCGGCCCGTCGTTCCCGACGAATACAGCATGTCGTAGCCGGCGACTTCGTCTGCGATCGGCGTGGCCGGTTGCGCGGCCGCTTCCTCGTCGTAGGAGCGGAAGCCGGTTAGCGGCTCGTCCACCATGTAGAAGATCGGCTCGCCCGGCGCCCCCTTGATCAGGCCCTTGATCTGATCGGCGCATTTCGGCGTGGTGATCACGACCTTGGCGCCGCAATCGGCGATGATGTAGTCGATCTCGTCCTGCTTCAGATAACGGCTGATCGCGGTGTAATAGAGCCCGGCGCGCTGTGCCGCCCAGCAGATCTCCATGAAGGCGAGGCGGTTCTCCATCAAGAGCGCGATGTGGTCGCCGGCCTTCAGGCCGAGCGAGCGGAACAGCTGCGCGCCCTGGTTCGAGAGCTCGTCGAGCTCGCGATAGGTGATCGCCTTGCCGGTTCCGGCCATCTGGTAAGCGATCTTATCTGGCGTGGTGCGGGCGTAGATGGAGGGGTGGGTCATGGGGCTGCTTCAACACCGGCAAATGGATATGACGTTCCCCGGACGCAGCGCAGCACGACGTGCTGCGCTGCTTCCGGGGTCCACTGTGAGGCATGGGCCCCGCTCTGCGCAGCAGCGTTGCACGCTGCAGCGCGTCCGGGACACGAGAGCAGCCTACAGCCGCTCCACGATTGTCACGTTCGCCATGCCGCCGCCTTCGCACATGGTCTGCAGGCCATATCGCTTGCCGCGCTGGTGCAGGGCGTGAACAAGCGTCGTCATCAGCTTGGTGCCGGAGCCGCCGAGTGGATGGCCGAGCGCGATGGCGCCGCCGTTGACGTTGAGGCGGGCCGGATCGGCGCCGGTGGTCTTCAGCCAACCGGTCGGCACCGAGGCAAAGGCCTCGTTGACCTCGAACAGGTCGATGTCATCGATCTTCATGCCGGCCTTTTCCAGCGCCTTCTTGGTGGCGTGCAGGGGGGCGTCGAGCATGATGACGGGATCGCCGCCGGTCATGGTCATGTGATGGATGCGCGCGAGCGGCTTGGCGCCGAGCTGCTTGAGGCCGCGCTCGTTCACGACCATCACGCCGGAGGCGCCGTCGCAGATCTGGCTGGCGCTTGCCGCGGTCAACTTGCCGTTCTCGGCGATCAGCTTGACACCCTTGATGCCGTCCAGCGTGACATCGAATCGAATGCCCTCGTCGATGTGGTGGGTATCCTTGCTGCCGTCGGCTCGGACGATCTCGAGCGGCACGATCTCCTTCTTGAAGTGGCCGGCCTGCGTCGCCGCGATCGCGCGCTGATGGCTCTGGTAGGAATATTCGTCGAGATCATCCTTCGACAGGCCGTACTTCTCGGCCATCATCTCGGCGCCGGTGAACTGGCTGAACACGATATTCGGATATCTCGCCTCGATGCCCGGGCTCTTGTAATTGCCGAAGCCGTTTTTGGCCGGCAGCTGCGAGGACAAGCCCATCGGCACGCGGGTCATCGATTCCACGCCGGCGGCGATCACCACGTCCATGGTGCCGGACATCACCGCTTGCGCCGCGAAGTGCAGCGCCTGCTGCGAGGAGCCGCACTGGCGATCGATCGAAGTGCCCGGCACGCTCTCAGGCAGTTTCGACGCCATGACCGCATTGCGCGCGATGTTGTTGGACTGCTCGCCGACCTGCATCACGCAGCCCATGATCACGTCCTCGACCAAAGCGGGATCGACCTTGGTGCGATCGACCAGTTCGTCCAGCACCTTCGCGGCGAGATCGGCCGGATGCCAGCCGGCGAGGCGGCCCCCCTTGCGTCCGCCCGCGGTACGCGCAGCGGCGACGATGTAAGCCTCGGCCATGTCGGTTTCTCCCTGGATTCTTGATTGGGTTGGTTGTCGGGGGCGGATTTAAGAGAGGGATGATCGTTTAGTCAATCGATCAATTAACTCTTGTGATGAGGCGCTGCTTGCGCTTATCTGCGGCCCGCTTCAAGCGGCGAGCACAGGGATCTCCGTGGCTACCAGCGTACCGAACAGGCTTCCCGGCGGAAAAAATTCCACGGCAGAGAAATTGCTCGTGGCCGCGAGCGAGCTGATGATCGAACGCTCTTCGATCGAGATATCGCTCTCCGATATCGCACAGAAGTCGGGCGCCAACGCCGCGCTGGTCAAATACCATTTCGGCAACAAGGACGGCCTGCTGCTGGCGCTGCTCGCGCGCGACGCCGCGACCGAGATGTCCAATCTCGAATATCTGCTGGCACAGCCGATCACGTCGACCGCAAAGCTGAAGCTGCACATCGCCGGCATCATCCGCGCCTATCACCGGTTTCCGTACATGAACCGGCTGATCCATTACCTGCTGCACGAGAGCGTCGCCGGTTCTGCCGATGAAGTCTCAAAATTCTTCGTCGCGCCGCTGCTCGACTTTCATCGCCGGTTGCTTGCCGAAGGCGTCAGCCGGGGCGAATTCCGCCAGACCGATCCGGTGCTGTTCTACACCAGCCTGATCGGTGCCTGCGATCATCTCTTCTTCGGCCGGCACGCGATGTCTCGCGCGACCGGCGTCGGCCCGGTCACCGACGACGTCTGCCGACAATACATCAAGCACATGGAAACGCTGATCTGCGGCGGCATCCTCACGCAAGCCGGGGAAGCTGCCGCCGCCGGATAATCCGGCTGTCAAAGTCTAGAGAAGAAACGCCCAAGGAAAGGTAGCCTGTCATGGAATTGAAAGACGTAGCCGTTCTCATCACCGGTGGTGGTTCGGGTCTTGGTGAAGCGACCGCGCGCGCCATGGCCGCCAAGGGCGCCAAGATCGGTGTGATCGACCAGAACAAGGAGAATGCCGAAAAGGTCGCCGCCGAAGTGAAAGGCATCGCGCTTCACGCCGACGTCACCAGCGAAGAGCAGATCAAGGCGGCGATCGCCAAGGCCGAGGCGGCGCATGGTGTTGCGCGCGTGCTGATGAATTGCGCTGGTATCGGCGGCTCGCAGCGCATCGTCGGCCGCGACGGCGTTTACCCGTTGGAAAAATTCGCACGCATCATCAATGTCAATCTGATCGGCACGTTCAACTGCCTGCGTCTGTTTGCCGAACGTCTCGTCACCATCGAGCCTGTCGGTGAAGAGCGCGGCGTCATCATCAACACCGCTTCGGTTGCCGCCTACGAAGGTCAGATCGGTCAGATCGCCTATTCGGCCTCGAAGGGCGGCGTCGTCGGCCTCACCCTGCCGGCCGCGCGCGACCTCGCGAGCCAGAAGATCCGCGTCAACACCATCGCGCCGGGCCTATTCTTCACGCCGCTGCTGATGGGTCTGAACGAGGAGGCGCGCAAGAGCCTCGGGGCCCAGGTCCCGCATCCCTCGCGTCTTGGCGATGCCAAGGAATACGGCGCGCTCGCCGTGCACATCGTCGAGAACGCCATGCTCAACGGCGAGACCATCCGCCTTGACGGCGCCATCCGTATGGCCCCGCGGTAACTCCGCTGTGCTCTTGCCTTCTCCCCTTGTGGGAGAAGGTCGCGCGCGAAGCGAGTTCTTGGTCAGTGACGTCCATGCCCTCTCCCACAAGGGGAGAGGGCGCCATAACCGCCACTCAAAGAGCGGATGCAGGAGCGCTCCATGTCCCAGCCGCTGCTGATCGAGCATGACGATGGCGTCGACCGGGTGACGCTCAATCGTCCCGAAACTCTCAACGCGCTCGATCCTGCGCTGATCGATGCGCTCAACGTCTATTTCCAGGGCCTGCAGCGCAACCGCGACACGCGCGTCGTGGTGCTCCGGGGCGCCGGCAAGAATTTTTGTGCGGGGCTCGACCTCAAGGCCGCGATGGAGCGCCGGGCCGGGCAGCAGGAGCCGCCCGGCGTCACCGAGTCCCTGGACTCGCAACGCCGCATCGCCGACATCGTGATGCTGATGCGGCGCTGTCCGCAGCCGATCCTGTCGCTGGTTCAAGGCGCGGCAGCCGGCGGCGGCTTTGCGCTGGCACTCGCCTCCGACATCCGCATCGCGGCAAGATCGGCGCGGATGAACTGCGCCTTCATCAAGCTCGGGCTCGGTGGCTGCGACATCGGCACCAGCTATTTTCTGCCGCGGCTGGTCGGCGTCTCCGTTGCTTCCGAGTTGATCCTCACCGGTCGCTTTATCGGCGCCGAGCGCGCACTCGCAGTCGGCCTCGTGTCCGAGGTGGTCGACGACGACAAGCTCGACGCCGCGGCCGAGCCCTATGTCGATGCGATGATGACGGCCTCGCCGGTGGGGCTGCGCCTCTCCAAGGAATGCCTCAACATGAGCGTCGATGCAGGATCGCTGGAAGCTGCGATCGCGATGGAGGACCGCAATCAGGTCCTGTGCAGCCGCTCCGAGGAATTTTCGGAAGGCATCAGGGCCTTCCTTGAGAAGCGAAAGCCTGTCTATATCAAGCGCTGAAACAACAACGATCCGCCAAGGGCAATAATTCCGGGAGACGCAAAATGGGTGGAAGCGCGGCGGCGGTGATGTCAAAGCCCGCCTTTCGCAAGGTCGAGTGGCTGAAGCGCGACATCGATGTCGAGCGCCGAGCCGACGGCACAGTGGTGCTGAAGTCCCGCATTCCGCTGCAGGCCTATGAGAAGCACCTTCCGGCTTCGCTCGCAAAATGGGCAAAAGAAGCACCCGAGCGCATCTGGCTCGCGCAGCGCGGCGGTCCGAATCGCGAGTGGCGCAAGGTCTCCTATGGCGAGGCCAAGCGGACGGTCGATGCGCTGACCCAGGCGCTACTCAATCTGAAGCTTGAGGGGCGTCCGGTCGCGATCCTCTCCGGAAATTCCATCGAGCACGCACTGATGACACAGGCTGCGATGCAGGCGCGCGTCCCCGCAGCGCCGGTGTCGCCGGCCTATTCGCTGATGAGCCACGACCACGTCAAGCTGAAGTACCTGTTCGACCTGATCAAGCCGGCCGTGGTGATGGTGCAGGACGGCCTGACCTTCGAGAAGGCATTGAAGGCGCTTGATCTCACCGGCGTCACCGTCGTTCACGTCGCGCGGCCCTGCGAGGGCATCAAGAGCGTCAGCTTCGCCGAACTCGCGGCAACGCCCGTCAGCAGGGACGTCGAGGCATCGATCGCACAGATCACGCCCGACACCGTCGGCAAGCTGCTGTTTACCTCGGGGTCGACCGGCATGCCCAAGGCCGTCATCAACACGCAACGCATGATGTGCGCCAACGCCGCAATGATGATGCAGGTGCGGCCACGTACGCCCGGCGGTCCGCTGCCGATCGTGCTGGACTGGATGCCGTGGAATCACACCATGGGTGGCAATGCTGCATTCCACCCCGTGCTGGTCGAGGGCGGTACGCTCTACATCGATGACGGCCGGCCGATGCCGGGGCAGTTGGAAGAGACAATCAGGAATCTGCGCGAGATATCTCCGACCTATTACGCCAATGTGCCTGCCGGCTATGCCGCGCTCGCGGCGGCCATGGAGAAGGACGACGCTCTGTGCCGGTCCTTCTTCAAGAACCTGTCGATCATGGCTTATGGCGGCGCGCGGCTGCCGGACGATCTGTACGAGCGCATGCAAGCCCTCGCCGTGAAGACCACGGGTGAGCGCATCGTATTCTACACCGGTTGGGGTTCGACCGAGACCGCGCCGACCTCGACCGGCACCTATTGGGACACCGAGCGCGTCGGTCTGATCGGCCTGCCGTTCCCCGGCGTCGAATTGAAGATGGTGCCGTGTGGCTCCAAATACGAACTGCGCCTGCGCGGCGTTAACGTCACGCCCGGCTATTTCGGGCAGCCTGACCTGACGAAAAAGATGTTCGACGAGGAAGGCTTCTATTGCATCGGTGACGCCGGTGTCTTCGTCGATGATCAGGATCCCGTGCAGGGAATTATCTTTGCCGGCCGCGTCGTCGAAGATTTCAAGCTCACCACCGGCACCTTCGTGCATGTCGGCTCGCTCCGGACCGATGCGATCGCGGCCGCGACGCCAGTCGTGCACGATGCGCTGGTTGCGGGACAGGACCGCGCCTTTATCGGCTTGCTCGCCTGGCCGAACCTGCACGCCTGCCGCCAGCTCGTCGGCAAGGCCGATCTCAGCTTCGAGGACGCGGTGAAGCATCCCGAGGTGATCGCCTGTTTCCGCCGGGGACTGGAAGCCCACAACAGAGAATGCGAAGGCGCCAGCAGCCGCATCATCGCGCGCGCGATGCTGATGGCCGAGCCGCCATCGATCGACGGCAACGAGCTCACCGACAAGGGCTACATCAACCAGCGCGCCGGCCTCGAACGCCGGGCGGCGCTGGTCGAGCGACTCTATGCCGACAAGCCGGATCAGGATGTGATCGTGCTGCGATGAATGTTTGTCGCTCCCTTCGTCATTCCGGGGCGCGCGAAGCGCGAACCCGCAATCCATCGGGCCGCAACACGCGCGGTGAAATGGATTCCGGGTTCGCCGCTCCGCGGCGCCCCGGAATGACGGTCTCAATGACAACGAATAAGAGGTAGCCCGCCATGAACTTCGATTTCTCCGACGACCAGAAGCAACTCCGCGACCAGGCGCGCAAATTCCTCGCCGAAAAGTGCTCGGCGAAGGCGGTACGCGTGGTGCTCGACGGCAAGGCGCCCTATGACAAGGAGCTCTGGAAGGGCCTCGCCGAGATGGGTTTTCTCGGCGTCGCGATCCCCGAGGAATTCGGCGGCGCGGGCGCGGGTCATCTCGAGCTCTGCGTGATCGCGGAGGAAATGGGGCGGGCCAATGCCCCGGTGCCGTTCTCTTCGACGGTCTATCTTGCCGCCGAAGCCCTGCTGATCGCCGGCAGCGATGCGCAGAAGAAAAAATGGCTGCCGGCGATTGCTTCGGGCGAGGCGATCGGCACGCTGGTGCTGTTCGAGGGCAAGGGCAATCCGTCGTCGAAGAACGTCAAGCTGACCGCGGCGAATGGCACGCTCAACGGCGTGAAGAAGCCTGTGGCCGATGGCGCGATCGCCGATTTCGCGGTGGTGGCCGCGCGCACGGGATCGAGCGGTCGGGACAGCGACATCTCGCTGTTCCTGGTGGACCTCAAGGCCGGCGGCGTCGAGGTGAAGAGCCTGACCAATCTCGATCCGACCCGCGGACAGGCCGAGATCACGTTCAAAGGTTGCAAGGCGGAGTCGCTTGGTGCTGCCGGTGAAGGCTGGAGCATTCTCACTCAGGTGCTCGACCGCGCCGCGGTGCTCTGCGCCTTCGAGCAGGTCGGCGGTGCCGACCGCGCACTGGAGATGGGCCGCGACTACGCGCTCGATCGCATTGCCTTTGGTCGTCAAATTGGTTCGTTCCAGGCGATCAAGCACATGCTGGCCGACATGTACGTCTCGGCGACGCTGGCACGTTCCAACAGCTATTACGGGGCCTGGGCGCTCTCGACCAACGCGGCCGAATTGCCTGAGGCCGCTGCCGCCGCGCGCATCAGCGCGACACAGGCCTTCCAGCACTGCGCCAAGAACAACATCCAGGTTCACGGCGGCATGGGTTTCACCTGGGAGTTCGACTGCCACATGTACTACCGCCGCGCCAACGCGATGGCGCTCGGGCTCGGTAGCCTCAGCTATTGGGAAGACCAGTTGATCGACCGCATGCGCAAGAAGAACGCGGCGTAATCCGGGTTCGTAGGGTGGGTTAGCGCAGCGTAACCCACCATTGCCAATCACGAGGACGGATAGAAGTGGTGGGTCACGCCTTCGGCTAACCCACCCTACGAAGAGCAAGAGAAATCCCATGAACTTCGACGACACGCCGCAGGAAGCTGAATTTCGCGCGACGGCCCGCGCATGGATCGCGGCGAATGCGCCGAAGCAGTATGAGGAGGAGCTGCGCAAATCCTCGCTCGGCCGCACCGTGCTTAGGAATGCCAATATTCTCGAAGTCGCTAAGGCCTGGCAGAAGAAGAAAGCCGACGCCGGTTGGGCCTGTCTGCACTGGCCGAAGGAGTATGGCGGCCGCGGCTCGTCGCCGATCGAGCGCGTGATCTGGCAGCAGGAAGAGGGACCGTTCGGCCAGCTCTCCCGCATGTTCATCATCGGTCACGGCATGTGCGGGCCGACCATGATGGCGTTCGCGCGTGAGGAGCACAAGCGCACCTATCTGCCGCCACTCGCCTCCGGCGAGAAGGTGTGGTGCCAGCTGTTCTCCGAGCCAGCCGGCGGCTCCGACGTCGCGGGGCTCCGCACGCGGGCCGAGAAGGACGGCGATGACTGGATCATCAACGGCCAGAAGATCTGGACCTCGGGCGCGCATTATTCCGACTACGGCATCCTGCTCACGCGAACGGATCCAACCGTCCCCAAGCACAAGGGTCTCACCATGTTCTTCCTGGATATGAAGAGCCCCGGTGTCGAGGTCAGGCCGATCAAGCAGGCGAGCGGTGCCTCCGATTTCAACGAGGTCTATTTCACCAATGTCCGCATTCCCGATCACCAGCGTCTCGGCGAGGTTGGTGACGGCTGGAACGTCTCGCTGACCACGCTGATGAACGAGCGCAGCGCGATCGGCGCGGCCGTCTCGACCGGCTTCCCCGAGCTGTTCGAATATTGCGCGAGCCTGATGCTCGACGACGGTCCGGCGATCGAGGATCGCGCGGTGCGCTCAAAGCTGGCGAACTGGGCGGCGAAGGCAAGCGGGCTGAAATACACCAGCATGCGCGCGATCTCCGCGCTGTCGAGGGGCGAGCGTCCGGGGCCGGAAAACTCCATCGGCAAGCTGGTCGCGGGCTCGATGATCCAGGACGTCGCGACCTACGCGCTGGATTTGCAGGGCGCGAGCGGCGTGGTCAGCGGCGAGGAGGCCGAGCTGGCCGGCCGTTTCCAGGCCATGCTGCTGCGTGCGCCGGGCACGCGCGTGGAAGGCGGTACCGACGAGATCATGCGCAACATCATCGCCGAGCGGGTGCTGGGCCTGCCCGGCGACATCAGAGTCGACAAGGACGTGCCGTTCAACAAGATCCCGACCAAGGGAAGAGGGTAGAGGTTCGCCATGAATTTCGACGACACCCCGCAGGAAGCCGCATTCCGCGAGACCGCGCGCAAATGGATCGCCGCCAACGCGCCGAAGGAGTTCGAGCAGGAGCTGTCGAAATCCTCGCTCGGCCGCATCAGGCTTGCCAAGCACGACATGGTCGAGGTCGGCAAGGCCTGGCAGAAGAAGAAGTTCGAGGCCAATTGGGCCTGCCTGCACTGGCCGAAGGAGTATGGCGGCCGCGGCGCCACGCCGATTGAGCGCGTGATCTGGCAGCAGGAGGAAGGCGTCTACGGCAAGCTGACGCAGCCATTCCAGATCGGCGAGGGCATGTGCGGCCCGACCGTGATGGCCTGGGGCAGCGAGGATGCCAAGCGCCGGTATTTGCCGAAGCTCGCTTCCGGCGAGGAGATCTGGTGCCAGCTGTTCTCCGAGCCGTCGGCCGGCTCCGACGTTGCGGGTCTGCGCACGCGCGCGGAGAAGAAGGGCGAAAATTGGATCGTCAACGGCCAGAAGATATGGACCTCGGGCGCGCATTATTCCGACTATGGCCTCCTGATCGCGCGGACCGACCCCAATGTGCCCAAGCACAAGGGTCTCACCATGTTCTTCCTGGACATGAAGAGCCCGGGCGTCGAGGTCCGTCCGATCAAGCAGGCCAACGGCATGCAGGAGTTCAACGAGGTCTATTTCACCGACGTGGTGATCCCCGACAGCCAGCGGTTGGGGGCCGTCGGCGAGGGTTGGAGCGTGTCGCTGACGACGCTGATGAACGAGCGCATGTCGATCGGCGCGCGGCTTGCGACGGGCGTGCCTGAAATGTTCGAGTTCTGCTCGAACCTGATGCTGGAGGATGGGCTCGCGATCGACGATCCCGCCGTGCGGTCGAAGCTTGCGAGCTGGGCGGTGAAGTCGAGCGGGCTGAAATACACCAGCTACCGCGCGATCTCGGCGCTGTCGAAAGGCGAGCGGCCGGGGCCGGAGAATTCGATCGGCAAGCTGGTCTCGGGCATGATGCTGCAGGACATCGCGACCTACGCCATGGACCTGCAAGGCGCGGCCGGTGTTCTCACGGGCAGTGACGAAGAGGCGGCGCAGGGCCAGTTCCAGCAGATGCTGCTGTCATCGCCGTCGATGCGCATTGCCGGCGGCACCGACGAGATCCTGCGCAACATCATCGCCGAGCGGGTGCTGGGCTTGCCCGGCGACATCCGCGTCGACAAGGATGTGCCGTACAACAAGATCCCGACCAAGGGGCGGTGATCTCTCTCGTGTCCCGGACGCGGCGCAACGCGCCGCAGAGCCGGGACCCAGGGGCCACAATGGGCCCCGGCTCTGCAGCGCACCGCTGAAGAAGCGCTGCGCTGCGTCCGGGGCACGAAAGCGAGACAAGCGATGGACGCCAAAGCATCAAACTCACGCCACTCCACTGAAGACCGCATCGGCGTGCTCGAAGAGCTCCTCAACGAGCGCTACTCCGTTCGCGCCTTCCTGCCGAAGGAAGTCGATCGCGCCACCATCGAGCATGTGCTGACGACCGCGCAGCGCACCGCGTCCTGGTGCAACAGCCAGCCCTGGCAAGTCATCATCGCCAGTGGCGAGGCCAAGGAGCGCTTCCGCCAGCTGATCTACAAGGAAGCCTCAAGCGGCCTCGGCGACGATTACGATTTCACCCCGCCGCGCGAATATGTCGGCGTTTATCTCGAACGCCGCCGGGAGAGCGGCTTTCAGCTCTACAACACGCTGGGCATCGCCCGCGGCGACAAGGCCGCCTACGCCAAGCAGGCGCTGGAGAACTACAATTTCTTCGGCGCGCCGCATGTGGCGATCATTCATACCAACGAGCCGCTCGGCATTTACGGTGCGATCGATTGCGGCGCTTACGTCTCGAATTTCATGCTCGCTGCCCAGGCCCTCGGGCTCGGCACCATCCCGCAGGCGGCGCTCGCGCGGCATTCCGGCCTGATCCGCAGCCACTTCAAGCTGTCCGATGACCGCCGTGTCGTCTGCGGCATTTCATTCGGGTATGCCGACGCCGCGCACAAGGTCAACAGCTACCGCACCTCGCGCGCGAGCGTTGCCGACACGGTCACGTTCGTCGAGACGTAACCGAGCGATACTCAATTGGCCACACGCGTGTGAAGGCGGCCGCGTCAGCGGCCACCTTCATAGCTGTCATCTCAAGTCGATTTAACTTGCTATCCGCCGCTGCCGCCGATCACGGCGCGCACGGTCTCGTCGGGCCCGAAGTCTTCGGCGCCGTCGACATAAAGCAGCGCGGCGAGCTTCGAACGCGCGCGATTGACGCGGCTCTTGATGGTGCCGACCGCACAGCCGCAGATCGAGGCCGCGTCCTCATAGGAGAAGCCGGAGGCGCCGACCAGGATCAAGGCCTCGCGCTGGTCCTGCGGAAGCTTGTCGAGCGCGGTCCGAAATTCCTCGAACTCGAGATGGGCGTTCTGCGAAGGCTGTGTCTTCAACGTCTTGGCATAATTGCCCTCGGCATCCTCGACCTCGCGCCGCCGCTTGCGATAGTCGGAACGGAACAGGTTGCGCAGGATCGTGAACAGCCATGCCGGCAGGTTGGAGCCGGGCTGGAACGAGTCGATGTTGGCGAGGGCGCGCAGCAGCGTCTCTTGCACCAAATCGTCGGCGCGATCCGCATTGCCGCTGAGCGAGATCGCAAAGGCGCGCAGGCTCGGCACGGCCGCGAGGATATCGTCACGCAGGGAGTTCGTGAGAGGCATTAATCCCTCCCATGGTTGTCGTTGGAGCCCCCAGCCCCATTCTCATTTGGAGATCCGCCTCCCGGCGCATCGAGCTTCTTGATAAGCTCCGCGAACCGGTCCGGAACCCCCTGCCGTACGACGTCGTCATACATGGCGCGCAGTTGGTGCCCAATCCGGGATTGGATCTCCGGCGTGAGCCCGCCTTTGCCGGGGGTCGTGCTTTTGCTGGCTTGAGACTTGAGATCTTTCATGACCTGTTCCACGTTTCCCCGAGTTAAGTGACTGCAAAATAGAGAAATTTTCTCAACCGGGAGCCGTTCCCTGGATAGGCACAATTCCAGGTTCGATAAAAAGTTCCGCGCTTGGCGGAACTTTTCTTGTCCTGAGGCGTAGACAGCCCAGCAGGGGAACCCGGGCCACCCCTCGTATCGCCTAGTCCTCAAGGTTGGCCCGATGATGAATGGAGTGGGGATGTCCCGTTCACAGCTCGTTGCTGAACACTTGCCCTTGCTGCGCCGGTATGCGCGCGCCCTGACGGGCAGCCAGGCCTCCGGCGACGCCTACGTCGCAGCCATGTTGGAGGCCATGCTGGGGGATCCCAGCGTGCTCGACGAGACCCATGGCCCACGTGCCGGCCTGTTCCGGCTGTTCACTCAAATCTGGAATTCGGTCTCGGTCAATGACGACGCCGAGGTGGCGACGCTGCCGATGCCGCCGGAGCGGCGGCTGTCCAACATCACGCCGCTGCCGCGGCAGGCCTTCCTGCTGCTCTCGCTCGAGGGATTTTCGGAAGAGGAAGTCGCCTATATTCTCGCGACCGACGTCGCCGAGACGCGGCGGCTGGCCGACGCCGCTGGCCGAGAGATGGCGGCCGAGATCGCCACCGACGTCCTGATCATCGAGGATGAGACCTTCATCGCCATGGACCTCGAGAGCCTGGTGAAGAATCTTGGCCACAATGTCGTCGGCGTCGCGCGCACCCATGCCGATGCGGTGGCGCTGGCCAAGAACAAGCGGCCGGGCCTGATCCTCGCCGACATCCAGCTCGCCGACGGCTCGTCCGGGCTCGATGCCGTCAACGAGCTGCTCCGCACCTTCGAGGTGCCGGTGGTATTCATCACGGCCTACCCGGAGCGCTTCCTGACCGGCGAGCGTCCGGAGCCGGCCTTCCTGATCTCAAAACCGTTCCAGCCCGCGATGGTGTCAGCGGTGGCGAGCCAGGCGCTATTCTTCCAGCGCAACTCGCGCAACCGCGCGCCAAAGGCGCCCGCGGCGTAGAGGCAACGCCCCGCCATTCGGCGATGACGATCTGATCCGGCGTGCTGCAAGGCACGCCGGATTTTTTGTGCCCGCTTGACGGGTATCGCGTTCGACGCCCATACCTCGCGCATCACCAGAACTTGGAGACGTGCCCATGGACCAGCAACTTCTCGATCGCCTCGCCATCCGCGACCTCGTCGAGAACTGGGCGGTGTGGCGCGATGCCGGCGATTGGGAGCGCTTTGCCACCGTCTGGCATGAAGAGGGCTGGATGTCCGCCACCTGGTTTCAGGGGCCCGCGCGGGATTTCATGCGCGTCAGCCAGGAAGGGTTTGCCAGGGGCGTGCGCATCCTGCATTTCCTCGGCGGCACCAGCATCGATCTCTCCGGCGAGCGGGCCATCGCGCAAACGAAGATGACGATCTCGCAGCGAGCCCCGGTGCACGACGTGCTCTGCGACGTCGTCTGCACCGGCCGCTTTTACGATTTCCTGGAGAAGCGAAAGGGCCAATGGGGCATCGTCCGCCGCCAGCCGATCTACGAGAAGGACCGGATCGACCCCGTCGATCCCGCCGCCACGCTGCGCCTCGACCAGACGGCGCTGGCCGCGCTGCCCGAGGGCTACCGCCATCTCGCCTATATGCAGCAGCTGATCGGCTACAAGGTCAAGCGCGACATGCCCGGCCTGATCGGCGCCGAAGTCGAGAAGCTCTACCGCGAGGGAGCGGAGTGGCTGCGGGGGCCGAAGTGAGTACCAGCAAAAAGCAAGGCGCGACTTGATCGAGGGCATCAGATCGCGTGCTGCAGTCAAAACGCGCCGGGAGGATTGACGATGACGAATAACCCTTTGCCGGTCGTGTTCGGCTGCGCCGGCCCAGTGCTCAGCGACGCCGAGGTCCGCTTCTTCCGGGAAGTCAATCCACTCGGCTTTATTCTGTTCGGGCGTAATTGCCTCGCTCCGGATCAGGTAAGAACCCTGGTTGACGATCTGCGCAATTCGATTGGCCGTGCCGATGCGCCGGTGCTGATCGATCAGGAGGGAGGGCGGGTTTCCCGCCTCAAGCCGCCGCACTGGCCGGCCTATCCGGCCGCGCGTGCATTCGGCGATGCGGCGCGGGCCGACCGTGCTGCGGCGCTCGAGGCGGTCCGGCTGAACAGCATGCTGATCGGTCTCGACCTGAATGCGGTCGGAATCTCGGTGAACTGCGCGCCGACGATCGACGTCCCTATCCCCGGTGCGCACGAAATGATCGGAAGTCGCGCCTATGGACCGGATCCGCTTCTGGTGAGCGAGATGGGGCGCGCCGTCTGCGAGGGCCTGCTCGACGCCAACGTTCTTCCCGTGATCAAGCATTTGCCTGGATACGGCCGCGCCATGGTGGACAGCCACCTGGCGCTGCCGGTGATTGCAGAAGGTCTTGATCAGCTCGATGCGACGGATTTTGTGCCGTTCAAGGCGCTCGCGTCCATCCCGTGGGGCATGACGGCCCATGCGCTCGTTCGAAGCGTCGATCCGGATCGCCCCGCAACCCTGTCGGCCTCCGTCATCAAGGACGTCATCCGGCAACGCATCGGATTCAAGGGCATCCTGATTACGGACGATCTGTCCATGAACGCGTTGACCGGCCACGTGAGCGCGCGCGTGATGCAGGCCCTCGCGGCCGGTTGTGACTTGGCGCTTCACTGTAACGGCGACATGGCCGAGATGGAGAGCATTGCCGGCGTTGCGAGACCGATGTCGAACAGCCTTCTGAGCGACATCGATGCGGCGGAGCGGATGCGCGTCGCACGAACTCGGTCCGACATCGATCCCGAGTGGGCGCGGAACCGCGTCCGCGAGCTTCTCGGCAGCTCCTGAGCCGAAAGGATCGTTCAATTTCGGAAATAGAAAAAAGTAAGGCGCGACTGGCATCACCACAGTCGCGCCCTACGTCGCCGGCTTATGGGGCAGGGGGGAATAGCCGGCTGCCGAGATGACTCCCGGGCGCGGGAGTCGTTCCAGGCGGTTGCAAAATTTTTCCGAGGCGGTGCATTTTCTGCACACGGTTAAGTGATCTTAACGTTCGGGAAACTCCGGTCCTCCGCTCGCGTTGTTCCCGGGATCGCCATGGGGCGAGGGACCGACAGCCATGCCACAGATTCAAAAGGTATTTTTGGGCGCCGTCGCCATCGCTGCGACGCTTGGCGCCGTCCAGGTTGGTGCCGTGCAACTGGCCTCCGGCCATGATCTGGCCGACCGCTGGCAGGCGCTGGCCGACCGGTCGGGCCAAACCTCAGATCGCAACGTCGCGAGCCACAATGTCAACCGGACCAGCAAGGCCGACCGCCTGGCCGATCCGAAGCCGGCTCCGGCGCCTACCCGCACCGTCTCGATGCGGCTGAACGACCTGCCGGATACGTCGGTGCTGCTGCGCCTCCCCGCGGCCGTCGAGACCGGCAATGCGAAGCCGGCCCCCACGATCCTGAAGCCGGGCCGCAGGCCGACGATTGCGTGCGAGCCGATGGTCAGCTCCCTGACCGAGGTCGCAAAACTGCTTCAGCCCGGCCGCTGCGTGACCTGATCTAGTCGTCTCCGATGCAAATCGCTCCCCTTTCGGGAGGGCGATTTTGCGCGTCCACTTGATCCCCGATCCCATCGCGCTATATCCCGGCTTTCTCCATTTCCGATTGACCGGGTAAACGCATGACGACGTCCGATACGGTTACGCATACGCAGCCTTTTCAGGCCGAGGTTTCCGAGCTGCTGCACCTGATGGTGCACTCGGTCTATTCGGAGACCGATATCTTCCTGCGCGAACTCGTCTCCAACGCCTCGGATGCCTGCGACAAGCTGCGCTATGAGGCGATCGCCAATCCGGCCCTGATGGGCGGGGGCGAAGCGCTCAAGATCCGCATCATCCCGAACAAGACGGCGGGAACGTTGACCATCGCCGACAACGGCATCGGCATGGAGCGGCAGGAGCTGATTGATCATCTCGGCACCATCGCTCGCTCCGGCACCAAGGCTTTCGTATCGAAGCTGAAGGAGGCCAAGGACGGCCTCGGCCTGATCGGCCAGTTCGGCGTTGGCTTCTATTCCGCCTTCATGGTCGCCGAGAAGATCGTCGTGATCAGCCGCCGTGCCGGTGAGAGCGACGTCTGGACCTGGACCTCGTCAGGCGGCTCCGGTTTCGAGATTGCCCGCGCCAGTGATGAGGAAGCGGCGCGCGTGGCACGCGGCACCGAGATCGTGCTGCACCTGAAGGAGGATGCGAAAAAGTATCTCGAAGCCTTCGAGATCGAGCGCATTGTCGGTGCCTATTCCGACAACATCCTCTTTCCCATCGAACTCGTGCCGGAAGAGGGCGAGCCGCGCCAGATCAATTCGGCGAGCGCGCTGTGGCAGCGCCCGAAATCCGAATTGACGGCAGAGGACTACAAGAAGGCCTACCAGCAGATCGCGTCCGCCTTCGACGATCCCGCGATGACGCTGCACTATCGCGCCGAGGGGCGCTACTCCTACGCGGTGCTGCTGTTCGCGCCGTCGACCAAGCCGTTCGACCTTTTCGAGCCCAACCGCAAGGGCCGCGTCAAGCTCTATGTCCGCCGCGTCTTCATCACCGATGATGCCGACCTGCTGCCGGGCTATCTCCGCTTCGTCCGCGGCGTCGTCGACAGCGAGGACCTCCCGCTCAACATCTCGCGCGAGATGCTCCAGAACAATCCGCAACTGGCGCAGATCCGCAAAGCCGTGGCGACCCGCGTCGTCAACGAGCTAGAAAGCCTCGCCGAGAAGGACGCGGAGAACTTCGCCAAGATCTGGGACGCCTTCGGCGCGGTGCTGAAAGAGGGCATCTACGAGGATTTCGAGCGCCGCGAGAAGCTGCTTGCGCTGTCGCGCTTCACCACCACATCAGGTGAGAAGCGCGCGCTCAAGGACGTCGTCGCCGATTTCAAGCCGAACCAGACCGAGATCTATTATCTCGTCGGTGACAGCATCGAGCGGCTGAAGTCCAGCCCGCGGCTGGAAGCAGCGACCGCGCGTGGCATCGAGGTGCTGCTGCTGTCCGACCCGGTCGATGCGTTCTGGACCTCGATGCCGACGGAGTTCGAGGGCAAGCCGCTGAAATCGCTGAGCCAGGGCGATCTCAATCTCGACCTGATACCGCGCATCGACGAGAAGGACGAGGCGAAGAAGGACGAGCCGGCGGCGGACGAGGCTGCGACCATTGCGGTGATCAAGGCGGCGCTCGGTGAGCGCGTCAGCGACGTCAAGGCTTCGACCCGGCTCACCAGCTCCGCCTCCTGCCTCGTCGCCGACAGCCAGGGGCCGAGCCGCGAGCTCGAGCGCATTCTGGCGCAGCAGAACCGCGGCATGCGCACCAAGCCGATCCTGGAGATCAATTTGCGCCACCCCATGGTCACGGCAATCACCAGGGCCCAGGCCGGCTCGAAGACGGTGGACGATCTCAGCCTGCTGCTTCTCGAACAGGCGCAGATCCTGGACGGCGAGCTGCCGGAGGATCCGGCTGCGTTTGCGGCGAGGCTGAACCGGCTGGTGCTGCAGGGGCTGGGTTGAGTTTGCCTCCCCAACGTCATTGCGAGGAGCGCAGCGACGAAGCAATCCAGACGATCTCCACGGAGACAGTCCTGGATTGCTTCGCTGCGCTCGCAATGACGGCGTCCGGGGCCCGCGCCGTTACTCCGCCGCATCCTTCTGCTCTTCGCGCTCTTCCTCCACCTCCGGCTTCCGTTCCATCCATCGTGACAGCGCGTTGGAGAAGCGGTCGAGGTAGAGATAGACGACCGGCGTCGTGAACAAGGTCAGCGCCTGGCTCACGACAAGTCCGCCGACCATGGCGTAGCCGAGCGGCTGGCGGATCTCTGCGCCGGTGCCGTGCCCGAGCATCAGCGGCACGCCGCCGAGCAGGGCCGCCATCGTCGTCATCATGATGGGGCGGAAGCGCAGCAGCGCGGCCTGGCGGATCGATTGCTCCGGCGTCAGACGCTGCTCGCGTTCGGCCGCGATGGCGAAATCCACCATCATGATGCCGTTCTTCTTGACGATGCCGATCAGGAGGATGACCCCGATCAGGGCGATCAGGCTGAAATCGAAGCCGGAGATCATCAGGATCGCAATCGCGCCGACGCCGGCCGACGGCAGCGTGGACAGGATGGTCAGCGGGTGGATGTAGCTTTCGTAAAGCACACCCAGCACCAGATAGACCACGACGAGGGCGGCGAGGATCAGCATCGGCACGGTGCCGAGCGACTGCTGGAACGCCTGCGCGGTCCCCTGGAAGCTCATAGACAGCGTTGGTGGCGCGCCCATCTCGCCGGCCGCGCGCATCACGGCGGCGGTTGCCTGCCCGAGCGCGATGCCCTCGGCGAGGTTGAAGCTGATCGTCACCGCCGGGAACTGGCTCTGGTGCGCGATCGCCAGCGGCCTGACAGGCTCGTTATTCCAGCTGCAGATCACAGAGAGCGGGACCTCGTCGCCCGTCAGCGGCGATTTGACATAGAGCTTGTCGAGCGTCTCGAGCTTGCCTTGCAATGCCGGCGTGATCTCGAGCACCACGTGATAGCTGTTGGTCTGCGTGAAGTATTGCGCCACCTGGCGCTGGCCGAAGGCATCATAGAGCGTATCGTCGATCAGCTGCGGCTGGATACCGTAGCGTGCGGCCGTGTCGCGATTGATCGTGAGCTGCAGCGTCGTGCCCTCGGTCTGCTGGTCCGTGGCGACGTCGCGAAGCTCCGGCAGGCCTTTCATCTCCGTCAGGATCCTCGGCGCCCAGGTGTCCAGCTCGGAAAGATTGGCGTCCTGAAGCGTGAACTCGAACTGGGTGCGGGTCGCGCGGCCGCCGAGCCGCACGTCCTGCGAAGCCTGCATGTAGAGACGTGCGCCCTCGACCTGGGCGAGCTTTGGCCGTAGCCGCGCGATGATCTGTTGCGCATTGGCGTCGCGCTCCCCGATCGGCTTCAGCGTGACGTACATGCGTCCGGAGTTCAGCGCCGTCCCGCCGCCGCCGATGAACATCGCGATGGAATCAACGGCAGGATCAGCTTGTACGATCGCATTGAGCTCCTCCTGCCGTCGCTTCATCTCGGCGAAGGAGATGTCCTGGGGCATCTCCGACACGGCGGTGAGAAAGCCGTTGTCCTGTTGCGGGAAGAAACCTTTTGGGATCAGGATGAACAACAGTGCCGACAGTGCAACGGTGGCGAAGAAGATGAAGAGCGTGACGAGACTATGCCGAAGCGCGAGGTCGAGCCCGCGCTCATAGTCGCCAAGCAGGCGCTCGAACAACCGTTCGCTCCATTGGTAGAAGCGGCCGTGGCGGACTTCGTGGTCGGAGCGCAGGAAACGCGAGGCCATCATCGGCGTCAGGCTCAGCGACACCACGAGCGAGACGAAGATCGCCATCGACAGTGTCACGGCAAATTCACGGAACAGCCGGCCGATGATGCCGCCCATCAGCAGCAGGGGAATCAGCACGGCGACGAGCGAGATGCTGATGGAGACGATGGTGAAGCCGATCTCGGCCGCGCCCTTGTAGGCGGCGGTGACAGGGTTTTCGCCCCGTTCGACATAGCGCGTGATGTTCTCCAGCATCACGATGGCGTCGTCGACCACGAAGCCGACCGCGATGGTCAGCGCCATCAGCGACAGATTGTCCAGGGAGTAGCCGAACACCCACATTAGCGAGCAGGCCCCGAGCAACGCCAGCGGCACCGTGATGCTCGGGATGATCGTGGCCCAGAAGCTGCGCAGGAAGACGAAGATCACCATCACCACCAGCGCAATGGTGATCATGAGCGTGATCTGAACGTCATCGACCGCCGCGCGGATGGTGATGGTGCGGTCGCTGATGATCTTGATGTTGATCGCCGGCGGGATCGCCGCAATCAGCCGCGGCAGCTTCTGCTTGATGCGGTCGACCGTCTCGATGACGTTGGCGCCGGGTTGCTTGAAGATGACCAGGAACACGCCGCGCTTGCCGTCGGCCCAGGCCGCGGTCTTCAAATCCTCCGGTCCCGACACGGCTTTGCCGATGTCGCGAACCCGCAAAGGTGCGCCGCCGCGATAGGCCACGATGACGTCCTGCCACTGGCTCGCCTCGAGCAGCTGGTCGTTGGCGTAGACGGTATAGGCGCGCTTCGCGCCGTCGATACTGCCCTTCGGGCTGTCCGTGGTCGCGATCGCGATCTGGCTGCGTACGTCCTCCAGCGACAGACCCTTGGCGACCAGCTTGGTCGGATCGACCTGGATGCGCACCGAAGGCTTCTGCTGTCCGCCGACGAACACCTGGGCGACGCCGGGGATCTGGCTGATCTGCTGTGCGAGCTGGGCGTCGGTGCGGTCGCTGACGGTGGTCAGCGGCAGCGTATCGGAGGTCGCCGACAGGATCATGATCGGCGAGTCCGCCGGATTGACCTTCCGGTAAGTCGGCGGAGACGGCAGGTTCTTCGGCAGTTGCCCGCTGGCGGCGTTGATCGCAGCCTGCACGTCGTTGGCGGCCGCGTCGATCAGGCGGTTCAGATCGAACTGGAGGGTGATCGAGGCCGAGCCGAGCGAGCTCGTCGAGGTCATCTGCGTGATGCCGGGGATCTGTGCGAGCTGGCGCTCGAGCGGCTGCGCCACGGAGGACGCCATGGTTTCGGGGCTGCCGCCGGGAAGCGAGGCGGAGATCTGGATGGTCGGAAAGTCGACCTGCGGCAGCGGTGCAACCGGCAGCAGAGGATAGGCGACGAGACCTACGAACAGGATGCCGGCCATCAGCAGCGAGGTGCCGATCGGATAGCGGATGAACGGAGACGAGATGCTCTCTTGCATGCCCTGAGACCACAGGCCGCCGACGCATCTTCCTCCACCAACGGCGGAGCCGCGCTCAAGAGCCCGAGCGGCGAATGTGCGTTTCCTTCAGCCCATATTGTTTGTTGATTGCTCCGGAACATCATCGGTCCGGGGCCGGCGCTGTGGTCCGAAGACTAATCCGTTCGCCCGGTCCAGCGAACGGTTTCGTGCGCCCATCGCTTGCGACCTTGGTCGAACGATGGGTGTCGCGAGATATGCGTTCAATGCAGGCCGGGTCCGGTGCGTCTTCGCCGTTTCAGATCGTTACGGCGTTGTGTCCCATCGTTTTTGCTGCGCGTCACAAGCGGGAGAGGTATTAATAGGAACGATCGCTTCTTCCGCGCTGTTGTGCCATATCGAAATGGCATAACGCGTGCTGCTGCTACCGATTCGAGGATATGTCCGATGCGTTTGTCTCTCCTGACCCTTACCGCGATTGCCACGCTGTTCGTCGCGGCAGATGCCGGCGCGCAGACTTATGATCCGCGCTATCCGGTCTGCATGCATGTCTACACGCCCGGCGGTTTCACCGGCGGTGGCGGCGATTATTTCGACTGCTCCTTCACCTCGCTGCCGCAGTGCCGCGCCACCGCTTCGGGCCGCGCCGCGAGCTGCGATCTCAATCCCTACTATGCGTTCGATCAGCCGCCCGTGCCGGCCAAACGTCACAAGAAAGTGCACTGACGGTCTACGATGCGAGTTTCAATGAAGATCACGCGCTTGACCTTCGGCCTGATCGTGACGGCCGGTGCATGGCTTGCAGCCGCTCCGTCGCAGGCCCAGACATTTGACCCAAGCTATCCCGTTTGCATGCACGTCTATACCGGCGCGAGCGGCGGCGGCGGGGAGTGGTATGACTGCTCCTTCACATCGCTGCCGCAGTGCCGTGCGACGGCTGCCGGTCAGGCCGCAACCTGCGACCTCAATCCTTATTACCCGGTCAACCTGCCGCCACCGCGCCCCCGCCATCGGCGAAGCCGCTAATGCCGAGATGGCCGCAAGCTATTCCTTCTTGATTCCGGACAGCTCGACCACTTTGCGCCAGCGCTCGGTTTCGGCGGTGAGCATGCCGCCGAACTCGCCGGCATTGCCGTGCAGCGGGATCGCTCCGAGCTCTGCGATGCGCGCCTTGATCCCGGGATCTGACAAGGCCGTGTCGACCTCGCGATTGAGGAGATCGATGATCTCGCGCGGCGTATCGTAGGGCGCACCGACCCCGTAGAACGAGGATGTCTCGTAGCCGGGCAGCGTGTCCGCGATCGGCGGCACATCAGGCAGGATCTCCGAGCGCTCGCGCGTGGTGATGCCGAGCGCGCGCAGCTTGCCGGCGCGCACCAGCTCGAAGGACGAAGTGACGTTGTCGAACATGCCCTGGATCTGGCCGCTCATCACGTCGGTGAGGCCCGGCGCAGAGCCGCGATACGGCACATGGGTGAACTGCACGCCCGCCATCGATTTGAACAGCTCGCCGGAGAGATGCAGCGAGGTGCCGATGCCGGAAGAGGCGATCGACATCTTGCCGGGATTGGACTTGGCGTAGGCGATGAAGTCGGCGACGCTCTTCACCGGCAGATCGTTGTTGACGACCAGCACCAGCGGAATCCGCGCGACGCCGGCGACCGGCGCGATGCCCTTGGCAAAGTCATAGGGCAGCGCCGGATCGAACGAGGCGTTGATCGCATTTGCGGTCGAGGTCAGCAGCAGCGTGTAGCCGTCCGGCGCGGACGTAATGACCGCCTGCGTGCCGATATTGCTGCCGGCGCCGGGCTTGTTCTCGACCACGAAGGTCTGCCCGAGTCGTTCGGACAGGCGCTGGCAGATCAACCGCGACAGCAGGTCGGTGGCCCCACCGGGCGCATACGGCACCACCCATTTCACGCTGCGCGACGGATAGGACGGGTTGCCGATCGCAAAGGCGCGAGGCGCTGCGAGCGCCGCCGCGGCACATGCTGCGGTCTGAAGGAAATGTCGCCTGGTAATCATCGTGGCCTCCAGTTCATTTCGCGCGAGGCGAGAGGGCCGCATAGCGCGCCCGAATGACTGGAATTGCTATCGCAAGAATTACGCTTGGCCGCACGCCGTTCCCATCGACTTGGTAAAGGATGACTAGAGTTAATCGCGCGCTGATCGGCTTTTACCTTGTCTCTTAACACCTGGGCAGGGCGTGCGGGCTAAGCTGCCGGCACAAGCAGATACCGTCCGAAAGAATGAACCGCATGACCATCGGCGTCATCGAGCAACCCCAAGCCGCGCGCGCACCCTCGGCCTCGAAAATCTGGCTGAAGGCGATCGAATTGACCGCGCGGATCGAGACGCTGCCGGGCCGTCTGTTCGCCGACGTGATCGAGGATTGGGCACGACGCCAGCCCGACCGCCTCGCGCTGGTGATGGATGACGCAACACTCGACTACGAGGGCTTGTCGAAGCGCATCCGCCGCTATGCGCGCTGGGCGCGCTCGGTCGGCCTCGCCAAAGGCGATACCGTCGGCCTGATCATGCCGAACGGCCTGGACTATGTCGCAGCCTGGCTCGGCATCAGCCGCATCGGCGGCGTGGTGGCGTTGATCAATACCAAGCTCGTCGGCAAATCTCTCGCGCATTGTCTCGACGTCGCCAAGCCCTCGCATATCATCGTTGCGCATGAGCTCGCGGCGACGCTGGAGAGCGCAAGGCCGCATCTGAAGACGGAAGCCAAGGTCTGGACTCATGGCGATGCCCGCAGCGAGCGCGCAATCGATGTTGCATTGGCCGCGCTTGATGACGGACCGCTGTCGCCGGACGAGCATGGCGACGTCACCATCGATGATCGCGCGCTGCTGATCTATACCTCGGGTACGACCGGCCTGCCCAAGGCTGCCAGCATCAGCCATCGCCGCATCCTGAACTGGGGGTTCTGGTTCGCCGGCCTTACCGGCGCGACGCCGCAGGATCGGCTGTATGATTGCCTGCCGCTGTTCCACTCGGTCGGCGGCGTCGTTGCCCCGTGCAGCATGCTGGCCGCCGGCGGCGCGGTGGTGATCGCGGGAAAATTCTCGGCCTCGAACTTCTGGTCCGACATCGTGCGCCACGATTGCACGCTGTTCCAGTATATCGGCGAGCTATGCCGCTATCTGCTCAAGGCGCCGCCGTCGGAATACGAGAACCGCCACCAGCTGCGGCTCGCGTGCGGCAACGGTCTGCGCGGCGACATCTGGAAAGACTTTCAGGCGCGCTTCGCCATTCCCCGCATCCTCGAATTCTATGCCGCGACCGAAGGCAATTTCTCGCTGTTCAACGTCGAGGGCCAGCCAGGCGCGATCGGCCGCGTCCCGCCGCTGCTTGCGCATCGCTTTCCTGCGGGCCTCGTCAAGCTCGATCCCGACAGCGGCGCGCCGCTGCGCAATGACGAGGGTTTTTGCATCCCCTGCGCCCGCGGCGAGGCGGGTGAGGCCATCGGCCGCATCGGCAGGGCGGACGAGGGCGGCGGCCGCTTCGAGGGCTATACCGACGCCGGCGAGACGGAGAGGAAGATCCTGCGCGATGTCTTCGCCAAGGGCGATGCCTGGTTCCGCACCGGCGATCTGATGCAGCTCGACGACAAGGGCTTCTTCCATTTCGTCGATCGCATCGGCGATACGTTCCGCTGGAAGGGCGAGAACGTCGCGACGTCGGAGGTCAACGACGCCGTGCGCGATTTCACCGGTGTGGTCGATGCCACCACCTATGGTGTCAGCGTCCCCGGCACTGATGGCCGCGCCGGCATGAGTGCCATCGTCGTCAACGAAGGGTTCGAGATCGCGGGGCTGCCCGCGCATCTCGCGCGACGCCTGCCGGCCTATGCCCATCCGATCTTCATCCGCATCTCGCGCGAGCTGGATGCGACCGAGACGTTCAAGCAGAAGAAGGGCGAGCTCGCGCGGGAAGGTTTTGACCCGGCCGTGGTGACGGATCCGCTGTTCATGCTGGAGCCGAAATCGGGGGCCTATGCCGCACTCGATTCCGGGACATTCGCGCGGATCGCGGACGGCACGATCAGGCTGTAGCCGCAGCAAAATCGGCAGATAGGTCCAATTTTATCTGAATTGTCCAAGAGGCCATTTACTTCTGTCGGGTAAACAGACGGCCATGGGAGGCGGTCATCTCAGAGCCGCCGCAAGACAAACGTTTAATTAACTAAACAAGAGGCGAACAGCCATGTCGGTACGGTCAAAGGTCATCGAAGCGATCAAGCAGATCGCCAAAGAGCAGGACGTCACGCTTCCCGCACTCTCGGATGATCTGTCGCTGCACGAGACGGGCTTCGATTCGCTCGCCTTCGCGATCCTGGTCGCGCGTCTCGAGGACGAGACCGGCGTCGACCCGTTTACCATTTCCGAGGACGCAGCGTTCCCCGCCACCGTGGGCGATTTCGTGCGGGCCTACGAAAATGTCCCCGCGTGAAATCTTTGCGCTCCGCGACCATCTCGGCGCGGAGCTGAAGGGCCGAACGCTGTCGGATGCGTACGATGTCCTGTCGCTCACCGACATCCTGTCGCAGACCGTGCTTGGCGGCCGCCTGCGCGAGCTGTCCGGTCGGGCCGTCCTGCTCAAGCTATCCGACCAGCTCAGGTCTGGCCTCGCCATGATCGAGCTCGACGGCATTGTCCGTCGCATGCTGCTGTGCCCGCCGGACCTCAATCCCGCGCATCTGGACGCGCTGATCGCGGATGCCGGGATCGATGCCGTCGTCACCGACGAGCCCGATCGTTGGTCTGGGACCGGCATGTCGCTGGTCGTCACCGCGCAATTGCCGTTTCAGGCCACCGCGCCCGCCAGGACCGAACGCGCGACCGAATGGCTGATGCTCACCTCGGGCACGTCGGGCGTGCCCAAGATCGTCGGCCATACGCTGGAGGCGCTCACCGGCGCCATCGTCGCCGAAGGCCCATCGAAGGGCCCTGCGCCGGTCTGGGCCACGTTCTATGACATCAGGCGCTATGGCGGCTTGCAGATCTTCCTCCGTGCCATCCTCTCCGGCGGCTCCATGGTGCTGTCGGACCCGCATGAGGCCCTTGCCGATCACGTCGCGCGGCTGAACGCGCGCGGTGTCTCCCACATCTCCGGTACGCCCTCGCACTGGCGCAAGCTGTTGATGAGCGGATCGGCCGCGCGGTTTGCCCCGCGCTATGTCCGTCTCTCCGGCGAGATCGCCGACCAGGCGGTGCTCGACGGCCTGAAGGCGGCATTCCCAAATTCCTCCGTCGGCCATGCCTATGCCTCGACCGAGGCCGGTGTCGGCTTCGCGGTCAATGACGGGCTGGAGGGTTTTCCGGCCGACTATCTCGGCAACCGCAATGGGGTCGAGATGAAGGTCGTCGACGGCTCGCTGCGGATTCGCTCGACGCGCACCGCGCATGCCTATATCGGCCGTAACGCGGCTGCGCTCGCCGATGACGATGGCTTCGTCGACAGCGGCGATATCGTCGAATTGCGCGGTGACCGCTACTATTTCGTCGGCCGTCGCGGCGGCATCATCAATATCGGCGGGCTGAAGGTCCACCCTGAAGAGATCGAGGCGGCGATCAACCGTCATCCTGATGTGCGGATGTCGCGAGCGAAATCGCGGCGCAGTCCGATCACCGGCGGCATCGTCGTCGCCGACGTCGTTCTCGCCGACGGCACCGACCAGGCGCGCGCGAAGGAGATCCGCGACCAGATCCTGGAGCAGTGCCGCGCCCAGCTCGCCTCTCACAAGGTGCCGGCGGTGATCCGCTTCGTCGAGGCGCTCGACGTCACCCCGGCCGGCAAATTGGCGCGCACCGATGCATAATGTTCTCGTCACCGGCGGCAGCCGCGGTATTGGCCTTGCGATCGGCAGGCGCCTCGCGGGCGCCGGCTTCAACGTGATTGCCGCGGCCCGGCGCGAGAGCGAGGAGCTCAAGGCGGCGATTGCCGTCTCCGACGGACGCCTGCATTTCCGCGCCTGCGATCTCGCCGTGATCGACGCGATCCCGGCTTTCGCGAAGCTCGTGCGCGACGAGTTCGGGCCGATCTACGGCCTCGTCAACAATGCAGGCCTCGGCACCGAAGGCCTGCTCGCGACCATGCACAATTCGGAGATCGAGGCACTGGTGCAGCTCAACGTGCTGTCGCCGATCATCCTCACCAAATATGTGGCGCGGCAGATGATGGCGGACGGCGCCGGCCGCATCATCAACATCTCCTCCATCATTGCGACCACCGGCTATAACGGGCTGTCCGTCTACGGCGCGACGAAGGCGGCCGCGACCGGCTTCACCCGTTCGCTCGCGCGCGAGGTCGGCAAGCTCGGCATCACCGTGAACGCGATCGCGCCTGGTTTCATCGACACCGAGCTGACGAACACTCTCTCCGAGGAGGGGCGCAAGCGCATCGCCGGTCGCAGCGCGCTGCGCCGTCTGCCGGAGACCGACGACGTCGCGCGCATGGTGGAATATCTGCTCGGCGAGGGCGGCCGCAACATCACTGGCACCGTGTTCACGGTCGACGCGGGGAATACGGCCTAAGCGGAACTCGACCGCTGCGATTAAGTTGATCCGGCTCAATGGCATTCCACCGGATTTGGTCGTAGCATGTCCCGCAATCGGTTGGGTTACGTCAATCGATCTGCCCTAATCGAGAGGGAGCAGTCAATGGCCAGTTCAAGCATGACCGCTTCAAACCAGGGCCGCACGGGCCAGTCCCCCACAAGGTCCGGCGACGTCAACTGCCGGCCGATGTCGCATCAGAACTCCGGTGATCACGGCCACGAAATGTATCCGCAGCAATTCGTCCGGCTGGTGGGCTGTCACGACGTGCCGATGGCGATGCTGCGCAAGCGCCAGGACGAAAAGCTGCATTAGCGATATCGGCGTTCAAGTCCGGGGCGGCTTCGGCAGGTCGATCCGCTCGTGCGAGAATTCCGGCGGCCCTTCGGTGAGGCGGCGGATCCGTCGTTCGCGTTCCTCCGCGGGCAGGGCCGGATCGAGCAGCAGGTCGATCTGATGCGCCGCGATCTCTTCGATTCTGGCGGCGTCCGAGACCGTCGTGTGTGCAGGCGCGGGAGCGATTTTCAGGCCGAGCTCGACCAGCTTGCAGATCGCATCTGATCGTGACAGCTGGTGGGCCTCGGCCCAGGCATCGACCGTTGCCGTCAGTCCTTCCGGCATCTTCACCGCGCTGATCGCGTCAAGCCCCGTACGCCGGCGTACGGGAGCGGTCGGGTCCCTCTTGCCGATGTCAGACACGCCGATGATCCCAAGCAATATTTCAGATAGTGAACCGTAAGCGCAATCGGCAGCCGGCTGTTTGATGCCGATCAATGACGAGCTGCGGCATTGCGGCGCGGCGCGACCTTGTTGTCCGGCTCCGTTTCAGCCAATGATCGGAACTTCGAAAGGGGCATGGCAGCCGGCGAACCCGGACCGGTCCTGCCCCGTATCTCGCTCAAACGCGGTTCGAGCCATCCGGCACCACCCGATGACACCAGACGATTCCTTCTACGGCAGCATCCCCGTCTTCCGCGGCTTCACCAGCCTGATGGATCCGGTGCTCTATTCACCGCTGCCTGATGATTGGTCCATCGGCGTCGCCGACATCGTCGATTCCACCAAGGCGATCGCGGCGCAGCGCTACAAGGCGGTGAACATGGCCGGCGCCGCCGTCATCGCGGCGGTGACGAATGCGCTGGAGGGACGCGAATTTCCCTTCGTGTTCGGCGGCGACGGCGCGAGCTTTGCGGTCGCGCCTGGCGATCTCGACGCTGCGCGCGAAGCGCTCGCCGCGACCGCGACCTGGGTGCGGGAGGATCTCGATCTGAAAATGCGCGTGGCGCTGGTGCCGGTGAGCGCCATCCGTGCGCAGGGGCTGGACGTGCGCGTCGCGCGCTTCGGCCCATCGGCCAATCTGTCCTATGCGATGTTCTCCGGCGGCGGGCTCGCCTACGCCGATGCCGCGATGAAGCGCGGCGAATTCGCCGTTGCCGAGGCGCCGTCGGGGGCGCAGCCCGATCTCTCGGGCCTGTCCTGCCGCTTCGAGGTGATGCCGGCCTCGCGCGGACTGATCCTGTCGGTGCTGGTGATGCCGGCCGCCGGCGCCGATCCGCTCGCGTTCCGCAAGGTCATCGAGGACATCATCCACCTCGTCGAGCGCAGCCCGGATGCGGGGCGGCCCGTGCCGCCGCAGGGGCCGCCGCTGAAATGGCCGCCCCAGGGATTGGATTACGAAGCCCGCACCAGGCGCGGTGGCCCACTGCTCACGCGTCGCGCCGGTGTGCTGGCCTATACGTTCTTCGTCTATCTGCTGATGCGCTTCGACATCAAGGTCGGGGGCTTCCTGCCAAAAGTCTACAAGCGCCAGGTGGTCGAGAACTCCGACTTCCGCAAGTATGACGACGGCCTGCGCATGATTCTCGACTGCACGCCGGAGCTCGAGAGCGCCTTGAGCGATCGTCTGGCGGGCGCTGCCCGCGATGGCATCGTCCGCTACGGGCTTTATCGGCAGGATGCCGCGATGATGACCTGCTTCACGCCTTCGGCGCTGCGCAGCGACCACGTGCACTTCATCGATGGCGCGCGCGGCGGGTACGCCGCGGCGGCGACCGCCTTGAAGGCGATGGTGGCCGGGCGTTAGTGTCTCGCGCGCGTCCAGGTTTCGCCGCCGCAGAGCGCGCCGACGCAGCCTTCGACCCGCAGCGTCTCGGCGCCCGTCACCGTGACGTTGCTCGCATAGGTGCTGCCGTCATCGGCGTTGTAGATCTGGCCGGACCATTTGTTCGGGCCCGCAGGCTGCATGCCGGAGAACAGCGGCAAGCCGATCATCGGACGCTTGGCGAGCGCGGGATTGGGATTCTTGCTGTCGGTCGCCGGCTGGCCGGTCGCGGTGTCGTAGGGCTGCTTCAACCAGACGATGACGCCGCAGATGCCGCCGCTGCATTTGCTGATCTTGACGCGCGCATCGCCAGCCTGGGTCAGCCAGGTCCCGCTGGCGTCAGCGCTCTGCGCATGCGCGGCCGTCGTGCCGGACAGCGCGGCCAGGAGGACGGACACAATGCTGAATCGTTTGAAAATGGCGAATCGTTTGAACATGGAGACAGCCCCGAAAAAGATGGCGCCTCCATAGCAGCCCAGCAGGATAGTGCAACGCTGAAGAGAATCACATTCCAAAGCTTATCCGCCTGCGTGCATTTGCCTCGGTGGCCGGCGCAATGACGCGCGCGAAGCTCACCACGGCAGACCGCACAGATCGATGGTGCCGAGCGTCGGCGCACGGACGACGTTGAAGACGTAAGGCGCCATGTAATCGAAGCGAATCCGCCCCTCCGGCTGCTCGCAATAGACTTCGCCATTGAAGGGCAGCCAGCTGCGGCTCTGGTAGAACGCGAAATTGTGCGGCTCGCAGAACAGGATCGCAAAGCGAACCGCCTCGTTGGCGCGCATCGTGTGCACGGCGGCGTCGATCGCCATGGTCGCATAGCCGCGGTTGCGGCGGTCTTCGCGCGTGCAGACGCCGCCGATGCCGCCGACATGCAGCTTCTGTCCATTCCAGGTGATGGTGCGAAAATAGATGCCGACATGGCAGACGAGGCCATCCTCCGGCGTCTCGATCAGCACGCGCAGATCGGCATTGGCCCATTTGACGTGAGCCCACGGCTTGCCCGCGATCATGTCCGGGCCCCAGACCGCCTGATGGAGCGGCTCAGCGATCCGCCACGAGGCGTCGCCGTTGAGGATGTCGATCTCGATGCTCATGGCTTCTACCTTGCGGCCCCGGCTGCGTGGTGCATCCGTTCTGCCATAACCGCTTCAAAGGCAATGATATTTTGCAGCACATCAGGGTGAACATGGTTGCCTGCGGCGAATTTGTGCAATCAATCCACGCGATCGCATCGCGCCTTTTCGCAAATTGACGGTATTTTGCGGCGCCGGAACCTTCTATAAGGGGTGACCGTTAAGCCCCGTTCCCCACCAGTTGCGGACAAGAACCCATGACCTTTACGCTGCCCCCACTCCCTTACGCCTATGATGCCCTCGGCCAGTTCATGTCGAAGGAAACCCTGGAATTCCATCACGACAAGCATCATCAGGCTTACGTCACCAACGGCAACAACGCGCTCAAGGGCACCGAATGGGAAGGCAAGTCCCTTGAGGAGATCGTCAAGGGCTCGTTCGGCAAGAACCCCGCCGTGTTCAACAATGCCGGCCAGCACTACAACCACATCCATTTCTGGAGCTGGATGAAGCCCAATGGCGGCGGCACCAAGCTGCCGGGCAAGCTCGAGAAGAAGATCAACGAGGACCTCGGCGGCTTCGAGAAGTTCAAGACCGATTTCCAGGCGGCCGGCGTCGGTCAGTTCGGCTCCGGCTGGTGCTGGCTCCAGGTCAAGAACGGCAAGCTCGAGATCTCCAAGACCCCCAACGGCGAGAATCCGCTGGTGCACGGCGCCACCCCGATCCTCGGCTGCGACGTCTGGGAGCACTCCTACTACATCGACTATCGCAACCGCCGTCCCGACTATCTCAAGGCGTTCGTCGAGAACCTCGTGAACTGGGAATACGTCGAGTCCCTGTTCGAGAAGGCCTGAGCGCTCACCCGGTCATTCCGGGGCGGCGCGTCAGCGCCGAGCCCGGAATCCATCGGGCGCCAGTCTGCGTTGACAAATGGATTCCGGGCTCGCGCTTCGCGCGCCCCGGAATGACAACAAGGCGGTCGCTCACGCGGCCGCCTTTTTTTGCTGCGCGGAATTTCAAAACTTCATTGATGCAGTGGGCCGGCAGGGGGCGGTTCACCTCTCCCCAGCGGGGAGAGGTCGATTTGCCCCCGGCGATGCGAAGCATGGTCCGGCGCAAGTCGGGTGAGGGGGCGCTCCCTCACACGGAGACTCCCCTGAGCCGGCCGTGGACAGACGTAATGTTATAATATAACGTCTTTGGCATGGTTCCCGCCGCGTCCCATACCCATCATCCCGGCCATGCTCATGGCCATTCCCACCTCGATGGGCATTCGCACGGGCACGACCATACCCATGCCCATGTCCACGATGCGGCTTCGCCACATCCGGCCCAGGACGCGCCCTGGTCGATCCTGCGGATGACCATGGCCGGGCGCCTCGCGGCCGCATTGGCCGTCTGCGCCGTGCTCTGGGGCATCGTCTTCCTGGCGATGAGGTGAGCATGGCCCAAGTCGCATTCCGCAACGTCACGCTCGGCTATGACCGCCATCCGGCCGTGCACCATCTCAACGGCGAGGTCGCATCAGGCGCGCTGGTCGCGGTGATCGGCCCCAACGGCGCCGGCAAGTCGACGCTGCTGCGCGGCATCGTCGGCATCCTCAAGCCGCTCGACGGCAGCATCCATCTCGGGGGGCTCGACAGCAGGGACATCGCCTACCTGCCGCAGAGCGCCGAGATCGACCGCAGCTTTCCGATCTCGGTCTTCGATTTCGTCGGCACCGGGCTGTGGCGCGACGCCGGCCTGTTCGGCGGCATCGGCAAGGCGGCGCGGGACAAGATCCTCCGGGCGATTGCGTCCGTGGGGCTCAACGGTTTCGAGAACCGGTCGATCGGCACGCTGTCGGGTGGGCAGATGCAGCGCGTGCTGTTTGCACGCGTGCTGCTCCAGGATGCGCGCCTGATCGTGCTTGACGAGCCCTTCAACGCCATCGACAGCAAGACCACGGCCGATTTGCTCGCGCTGGTGAAGCGCTGGCACGGCGAGGGCCGCACCGTGTTCGCGGCGCTGCACGACATGGAGATGGTGCGCAACCATTTCACCGAGACACTGGTGCTGGCGCGCGGCCCTGTGGCCTGGGGGCCGACGGCGGAGGTGCTGACGCCGGAAAATCTCATGGTGGCGATGCGGATGTGCGAGGCCTTCGACGACAGCGCCGCGGCCTGCGCCGATGATGCCCACTCGCGGGCGGCTTGATCTCAGATGATCTATGACGCGCTGATCGGCCCGTTCACCGAATTCGAGTTCATGCGGCGGGCGCTGGCCGCCATCGTCGCGCTGTCGCTGGCGGGCGCACCGATCGGCGTGTTCCTGATGCTGCGGCGGATGAGCCTCGTCGGCGACGCCATGGCGCATGCGATCCTGCCTGGCGCGGCCGTCGGCTTCCTGCTCTCCGGCCTCAACCTGTTCGCGATGACCGCAGGCGGGTTGATCGCCGGCTTCGCGGTCGCGATCCTTGCCGGCGTGGTCGCCCGCTCGACCGGGCTGAAGGAGGACGCCTCGCTCGCGACCTTCTATCTGGCCTCGCTGGCGCTCGGCGTCAGCATCGTCTCGATCAAGGGCACCAACATCGACCTCTTGCACGTGCTGTTCGGCAACATCCTGGCGATGGACGACCAGACGTTGCTGGTGGTCGCCTTCAACGCGACGGTGACGCTGTTGGTGCTCGCGGTGATCTATCGTCCCCTGGTGATCGAGAGCGTCGATCCGTTGTTCTTGCGGACCGTCAGCCGCGCCGGCGGCCCCGCGCATCTCGCCTTCCTCGCGCTGGTGGTCGTCAACCTGGTCAACGGGTTTCAGGCGCTCGGCACGCTGCTGGCGGTGGGCTTGATGATCCTGCCGGCCGGCATCGCGCGGTTCTGGTCGCGCGACCTGACGATGATGATCTGCATCGCGGTCGTCGCTGCCGCCGTCTCGGGCTATGCCGGCCTCGTGCTGTCGTTCCAGACCCGCGTGCCCTCGGGCCCCGCCATCATCCTCGTGGCTGCCGCGCTCTATGTCGTTTCGGTCCTGTTCGGCAGCGTCGGCGGACTGGTTCGCCAGATGTTTCCCGGCCGGCACCTGGAAGCGTGACGATGCGCATCCTTCTGCTCCTTGCTTCGCTGCTGATCGCCTCGCCGCTGCACGCAGCCGAGCGGCTCGACGTCGTCGCGAGCTTCTCGATCCTCGGCGATTTCGTCCGCAATGTCGGTGGTGAGCGGGTCAGCGTAACGACGCTGGTCGGCGCCGACAGCGATGTCCATGTCTACACGCCGGCGCCAGGCGATGCGAAGCGTATCGCGGCGGCGAAGCTCGTCATCGTCAACGGACTCGGCCTCGAGGGCTGGCTGCCGCGTCTGGTGCAATCCTCCGGCAGCAAGGCGCAAGTGGTCACCGCCAGCGCCGGCATCACGCCGCTGCAGCTCGGCTCGGCGGCCGATCCGCATGCCTGGCAATCCGTGCCCAATGCCAAGGTCTACGTGACTGATATCGCCAACGCGCTCGCCGCTGCCGCCCCTGGAGATGGGGAATTCTTCCGTGCCCAGGCCAAGGCCTATCTGGAAAAGCTCGACACGCTCGACCGCGAGGTCCGCGAGGCCGTGGCCAGGATCCCGCCGGAGCGGCGCAAGGTGATCTCGACCCATGACGCCTTCGGCTATTTCGCCGCCGAATACGGCATCCAGTTCATCGCTCCCCTCGGGGTCTCCACGGAAACCGAGCCCAGCGCGCGGGACATCGCTGGTATCATCGGCCAGATCAGGGCCCAAAAAATCCCCGCCGTGTTCCTGGAAAATATCAGCGATGACCGCCTGATCCGGCGGATCGCGGCCGAGACCGGCGCCAAGGTCGGCGGGACCCTGATTTCGGACGGTTTGACCGGCGAAAAGGGGCCTGCACCCACTTACATTGATATGGTCAGGCACAATATAAAGGCCCTGACCAGCGCGCTTGACCATTAGGGCAGGGGCCACCCCATCGGGGCGACCCCGTCAGTGTCGCGCGACAGCCTTATGTCCGGAGTTGTTATGTCTGAAGCGACCGCCTCCAAAATTCCCGTGACCGTCCTGACCGGCTATCTCGGTGCCGGCAAGACCACGCTGCTCAACCGCATCCTGTCGGAAAATCACGGCAAGAAATACGCCGTCATCGTCAACGAATTCGGCGAGATCGGCATCGATAACGACCTCATCATCGGCGCCGATGAGGAAGTGTTCGAGATGAACAATGGCTGCATCTGCTGCACCGTGCGCGGCGACCTCGTTCGCATCATGGACGGGCTGATGAAGCGCAAGGGCAAGTTCGACGCCATCATCGTCGAGACCACCGGCCTTGCCGATCCCGCGCCGGTCGCCCAGACCTTCTTCGTCGACGAGGACGTGCAGAAGAACGCCCGGCTCGATGCGGTGGTCACGGTTGCCGACGCCAAATGGCTGTCGGACCGGCTCAAGGATGCGCCCGAGGCCAAGAACCAGATCGCCTTTGCCGACGTCATCGTTCTGAACAAGACGGATCTCGTCAACAAGGGCGAGCTTGCCGAGGTCGAGGCCCGCATCCGCGGCATCAATCCCTATGCCAAGCTGCATCGCACCGAGCGCTGCTCGGTGGCGCTGGCCGACGTGCTCGACCGCGGCGCGTTCGATCTCGATCGCATCCTCGATATCGAGCCTGATTTCCTCGAAGCCGACGATCATGACCACGACCATGATCATCACCACCATCATGGTCATGACCATCATCACGATCATGACCACGGCCACGGCCTGAAGCACTATCACGACGAGGACATGCAGTCGCTCTCGCTCAAGACCGACAAGCCGCTCGATCCCAACGTGTTCATGCCCTGGCTGCAGAACCTGGTGCAGGTCGAGGGCGGCAAGATACTGCGCTCCAAGGGCATCCTCGCCTTCCACGACGACGACGACCGCTACGTCTTCCAGGGCGTCCATATGATGCTGGAGGGCAACCACCAGCGGAAGTGGAAAGAGGGCGAGAAGCGCGAGAGCCGCCTCGTCTTCATCGGCCGCGAACTGCCGGAAAAGGCCATTCGCGAGGGCTTCGAGAGCTGCATCGTCTCGTGATGAAAGAGTTCACGCCGCCCCCCGATTCCGCCTCGATCGTCTCCGTCACCGACCGCGTCAAGCCGGTTACGCTCGGCATGGCCGTGACCTCGGTGCATTTTCTCGGGCCCCGCGCCGCCTTCGTCGGCGGCGAGGAGAATGTCGCGCTCGTCGACATCGCCGGTGAGATCACCACGGTCGCCGTGCACAGTGGCGGCATTCTTTCGACCGCTTCCGACGGCAAGCGCATCATCATGGGCGGCGACAACGGCAAGGTCGTCGCGCTCGACGCCAAGGGCGAGGTGACGCTGCTCGCCACCGATCCCAAGCGGCGCTGGATCGATGCGGTGGCGCTGCACGCCGATGGCGCCTTCGCCTGGTCGGCCGGCAAGATCGCAACCGTCAAGAGCGGCAAGAACGAGGAGAAGTCGCTCGAGGTGCCCTCGACCGTCGGCGGGCTCGCGTTCGCGCCCAAGGGTCTGCGGCTCGCGATCGCGCATTACAACGGCGCCACGCTGTGGTTTCCGAACATGGAGGGATCGGCCGAGTTCCTGCCCTGGGCCGGCTCGCATCACGGCGTCACCTTCAGCCCGGACAACAAATTCCTGGTCACTGCGATGCACGAGCCGGCGCTGCATGGCTGGCGGCTCGCCGACAACAGGCACATGCGCATGACCGGCTATCCCGGCCGCGTCCGCTCGATGTCCTGGAGCGCGGGCGGCAAGGGGCTCGCGACCTCGGGCGCCGACACCGTCATCATCTGGCCGTTCGCCAGCAAGGACGGCCCGATGGGCAAGGAGCCCGCGATGCTCGCGCCGCTGCAGGCGCGCGTGTCGGTGGTCGCCTGCCATCCGAAGAACGACATCCTCGCCGCCGGCTATAGCGACGGCACGGTGCTGATGGTGCGGCTGGAGGACGGCGCCGAGATCCTGGTCCGCCGCAACGGCACCCCGCCGGTGGCCGCGATCGCCTGGAACGCCAAGGGCACACTGCTCGCATTCGCGGACGAAAATGGGGACGGCGGCCTCCTGGAGCTTTGATCTGTCATGGTTCCCGCCGTATAGGGGCCCATGCGATTTCTCACGACCTTCCAGCTCGCCGACTTCGCCGACACGCTGGTCAGCCTGATCACGGCCTTTGTGCTGGGCACGCTGATCGGGGCCGAGCGGCAATACCGCCAGCGCACCGCGGGCCTGCGCACCAACGTTCTGGTCGCGGTCGGAGCGGCCGCCTTCGTCGATCTTGCGATGCATCTGGATGGGGCGGACGGTGCTGTCAGGGTGATCGCCTATGTCGTCTCCGGCATCGGCTTTCTCGGCGCCGGCGTCATCATGAAGCAGGGCATGGACGTGCGCGGCCTCAACACCGCGGCAACGCTATGGGCCTCGGCGGCGGTCGGCTCCTGCGCCGGCGCCGACATGGTCGCGCAGGCAGCCGCGCTCACCGTCTTCGTCATCGCCGGCAATACGCTGCTGCGCCCGCTGGTCAACGCCATCAACCGCATTCCGCTGGACGAGAAGGCGCTGGAGGCCACCTATTACTTCAAGCTCGCGGTCGCGACCGACGCGCTACCCGACATGCGCGACCGTCTCGTCGACAAGCTCGAAGCGGCGAAATATGCGGTTGCCGATATCGAGGTGGTCGAGATCGGCGACGACCTGCTGGAGATCGTCGCCAAGCTGGTGGCCAGCGCGGTCGACCCGAAAGAGCTGAACGCCGTGGCGACCGATTTGCAGCACCTGCCGGGCGTGCGGCATGCCACATGGGAAGTCAGTACGACCGAGTGAACGCCGCCTTCTGGCGCCCAACTGAGGAGTTCCCGCTTCGGCGGGTTCGGAACCGCCGCCCGGGCAATTCGTTGATTCCCCTGATGAAGGCGGTGATCGACATGCCCGGCCAGAACAACAACCGAAACCTGAAGCTAGATCTCATGATCGCCTGTTCGCTGTTCGCAGCAGGCGTCGTGGTGTCGGTGATGTCACTTGCGCAAATCCGCGCCGAAAGCCGGATGGAGCTGGCACAGGCGACACAGCCGCTCCAGGGCACCCCGTCCAACGATCAGGACAAGACGCCCGCGGAGGCAAAGCCCGGCGGCGAGCGTCCAACCACGCCGGCCCCCGAGCCGGCGCGCCCCGATCCGCAAACGCAGGGTGCCGCCGGCGCGGCCAAGCCTGCGCTGCCGCCCGCCCCGGCCGAGAAAGTGGCGCCGCCGATCCAGCAGAAGTAGCAGGCATCACGCTGCGCCCCGGTGTATGATCCAACAATGGCAACCGTCCTGCAGCCACAGGATCACCCCATGCCCACCGCGAGTCTGGCGCCCCTTGACGAGACCATTTCGATCGCGGAGCTCACGCGCGATCCCTATCCGATCTACAGGCGGCTGAGGCGCGAAGCGCCCGTGCTCCGCGTCAAATCCGTCGGCCGCACCTTCCTCACCAAGGCTGCTGACACCAAGCTCGTCAAGGACAACGCCGCGCTGTTCAGCTCCGATGATCCGAACACGCCCATGAAGCGCGCCTTCCTGGCCCACACGCTGATGCGCAAGGACCATGCCGAGCACCGGAGCGAACGGATGGCGATGATGCCGGCTCTGATGCCGAAGACCATCGAGGCCGTCTGGGCGCCGCTCTATGCGAAACTGGCTGGCGAATATCTCGAACGGCTGCCCCGCGGCGAGGTGGTTGATCTGTTCCCCACGCTCGCGGGACCGCTCGCCGCGCGGATTCTGGCGCATGTCATGGGCGTTCCGGACGCAAGCGATCAGGATATGCAGCGATGGTCCCAGACCCTGATCGACGGCGCCGGCAATTTCGGCTGGACGCCGGGGCCCTTCGAAGCAACCGATCTCGCCAATGCGCAGATGGATGAATGTATCCGCGCCAATGTCGAACGCGTTCGCGCCGAGCCGGATTCCTCCGCGCTGTCCTTCATGGCGAATGCGACCAATCCGATTCCGGAAAGCCAGATGATCGCCAACGTCAAGATCGCGATCGGGGGCGGTATCAACGAACCGCGTGATGCGCTGCTGACGATCCTCTACGGCTTGCTGACGAACCCGGACCAGCTCGAAGCAGTCCAGGAAGGCGACCAATGGCGATCCGCTTTCGAGGAAGGCGTCCGCTGGGTTGCGCCGATCCAGGCGAGCTCGCGGCTCGTCATGGAAGACACCGAGATCCGGGGCTGCTTCATTCCGAAGGGCGACACAGTGATGACGATACAGGCGTCCGCGAACCGGGACGAGGAGGTCTTCGAGGACGGCGAGCACTTCAACGCCTTGCGCGAGCCCAATCCTCATCAGGCCTTCGGCAACGGCCCGCATCACTGTGCGGGCGCGCATTTGTCGCGGCGCACGGTCGGCGCCATCCTTCTCCCGATGCTGTTCGAGCGCTTCCCCCGCATGACCTTGCCTGATCCCGCGAGCGTTCGCTGGCACGGGTTCGGTTTCCGCGGCCCGCTCAATCTGCCGGTCCTTCTGCAGTAGCGGCTGCCGGGACGAAGGCGTTCCGACTGGATCCCACCGGCACCATCGGTGACGACGCCTCCGCATGATGAGCATGCCATCTTGCCGCTGTTTTGCCCGACGCGTCAAGTGAACTTTGGAAAAACAGAAATAGCCGGGCCGCGGCTACTGTGCATGGGGTTGTTTTCGAGTTTTTGATGTCGAGGCCGCCTGTCATTCCGGTCCGCGCGAAGCGCGAACCCGGAATGACGGACGGAGAGGGCTCGCCCTACCGCACCAGAATGTTCTTGAACTGCCAGGGGTCGCTGGTGTCGATGTCCTCCGGGAACAGTCCCGGGCGATCCGTCAGCGGCGTCCAGTCGGTGTAGAAGCCCTTCACCGGTCCGAGATACGGCAACTGGATTTCCAAGAGACGATCGAAATCCATCTCGTCGGCTTCGACGATGCCTTCGTTCGGGTTTTCCAGCGCCCACACCATGCCGCCGAGCACGGCGGAGGTCACCTGCAGGCCGGTGGCGTTCTGATAGGGCGCGAGCTTGCGGGTCTCTTCGATGGAGAGCTGCGAGCCGTACCAATAGGCGTTCTTGTCGTGGCCGAACAACAGCACGCCGAGTTCGTCGATGCCGTCGACGATCTCGTTCTCGTCGAGGATGTGGTGCTTCTCCTGCATCTTCGCGGCGCGGCCGAACATCTCGTGCAGCGACAGCACGGCATCGTCGGCCGGGTGATAGGCGTAGTGGCAGGTCGGCCGATAGACCGCCTTGCCCGATGCGTCGCGCACCGTGAAGTAATCGGCGATCGAGATCGACTCGTTGTGCGTGACGAGGAAGCCGTATTGCGCGCCGCGGGTCGGGCACCAGGTGCGCACGCGCGTGTTGGCGCCGGGCTGCATCAGATAGATCGCGGCGCCGCAGCCGGCTTCGTGGGTGTGCGCATTTTCCGGCATCCACTTCTCATGCGTGCCCCAGCCGAGCTCGGACGGCTGCACGCCTTCCGACAGGAAGCCTTCCACCGACCAGGTGTTGACGAAAACGTCGGGCTCCTTCGGCTTCTTCGAGCGCTGGGTGTCGCGTTCGGCGATGTGGATGCCCTTGATGCCGGCCTGCCGCATCAGATCCGCCCATTCGGCCTTGGTCTTCGGCCTGGGCGCATTGAGCTTCAGGTCGGCCGCGACGTTGAGCAGCGCCTGCTTGACGAAGAAGGAGACCATGCCGGGATTGGCGCCGCAGCAGGACACGGCGGTCGTCGAGCCCTTCGGCCGCGCCTTCTTGGCTGCCAGCGTCACTTCGCGAAGCGCATAGTTCGAGCGCGCTTCCGGGCCCTTGGATGCATCGAAATAGAAGCCGAGCCAGGGCTCGTTGACGGTGTCGATATAGAGCGCGCCGAGCTCGTTGCAGAGCTCCATGATGTCGGTCGAACCGGTGTCGACGGAGAGATTGACGCAAAAGCCCTGGCCGCCGCCTTCGGTAAGCAGCGGGGTCAGCACCTCGCGATAATTGTCCTTGGTCAGGCCCTTCTGGATGAAGCGGACGTTGTGCTTCTCGCAAAGCGCCCTGCGGCCCTCGTCCTTGGGATCGAGCACGGTGATGCGCGACTTGTCGTAATCCAGATGCCGCTCGATCAGCGGCAGCGTGCCTTTGCCGATGGAGCCGAAGCCGACCATGACGATGGGGCCGGTGATCTTGGCGTAGATCTGCGAGGGAAGGCTCATGGAATCGTTTCTCCGGAACGTGCTGTCGGACAAAATGAACGTGGATCAGGCGCTGCGGCGCTTGTTAGATGCTGCGGCGCTTGGCGGTGACTTCGATCTCGACCTTCATCTCGGGCTTGGCGAGGGCGCTGACGACCAGCAAGGTCGCAGCGGGCCTGATGTCACCCAGCACCTCGCCGCAGACGGCGAAATGGGCATCGATGTCACTGGCGTCGGTGACGTAGTAGGTCGCCCGGACGATATCGGCCATCTCGAAGCCGCCCTCCTTCAGGGCGGCTTCAATGGTCTTGAAGCAGTTGCGTGACTGGCTCGTGACATCTGATGGCATCGTCATCGTGGTGTAGTCATAACCGGTGGTTCCCGCCACGAAGGCGAACTCGCCTTCGATCACGGCGCGGCTGTAGCCGACGGTCTTCTCGAGCGGGGAGCCGGTGGAAATTAGGCGACGGGACATGGCTTTCGGCCTCGACTGAAAAGGGGGATTTCGTGGGGTTAAACGGCGTTTCCGGGGCTCACGCAACCCCAAAGGAACAGGCTTATCGTAGGCGCGGCCCGGCGTTGCCGCGCGCCGCGGCCTTGGTCGTCGCCATCACGGCAATCCCTTAGGCCGCGTGCGCCTGGAGGGCGCGAACCGACCTCCGTTTGGCGAGCGCCGCGCCGGTCGGGACGATCATCCCTTCCGCTCCATCCAGCACACCCGCCTGGAATTCGATCGCCAGCAAGCGGTCGCGCTCGAACGGGCCGGGGAGCACCAGCGCGCCGGTCTTCTCGGCGGAGAAGCCGAAGCGCGCGTAATAGGGCGCATCGCCGAGCAGGATGACGGCTTCGTGCCCGCGCGCCCGGGCGGCGGCCAGCGCTTGATGCATCAGCGCGGCGCCGATCCCGAGCTCGCGGCAGGCAGGATCCACCGCCAGTGGTCCGAGGACCAGGGCGGGCCTGCCTCCGGCGCTGACGTGCCACAGCCGCACGGTTCCCACGAGCTTGCCCTCGCGCACCGCCGACAGGGCAAGGCCTGCGGCAGGTGCACGTCCGTCGCGCAGGCGCTGGCAGGTGCGGCCGTGGCGGTTCTCGCCAAAGCAGGCATCGAGCAGCGTTTCACGCATCGCGACGTCGGCAGCGCGTTCGCTGCGAATTGCGAACGGAGCGGCTTTCGAGGTGAGGGCGAACTTTGGCTTCCGAAAAGCGGTCATGGCGCGTCAGTCCCCGCTTGGACCGGCGTGCGCGCAGCACGCCACTCCAAGGCGTCGTCAGAAATCAGAGATGTCAGGGAGGAGCCGGCAAGCCGGCTCCCGGGTTCGTCAAGCCCCGAAAGAGAGGCGGATCAGATATGATACGTCTTCAGCGGCGGAATGCCGTTGAACGCCACCGACGAATAGGTCGACGTATAGGCCCCGGTGCCTTCGATCAGCACCTTGTCGCCGATCTCGAGCGTCACGGGGAGCGGATACGGGTTCTTCTCGTACAGCACGTCGGCGCTGTCGCAGGTCGGACCTGCCAGCACGCACGGCGTCATGTCCGCGCCGTCGTGACGGGTGCGGATGGCGTAACGGATCGACTCGTCCATCGTCTCGGCGAGGCCGCCGAACTTGCCGATGTCCAGGTAAACCCAGCGCACCTCGTCCTCGTCGCTCTTCTTCGAGATGAGCACGACCTCGGATTCGATGATGCCGGCGTTGCCCACCATGCCGCGGCCCGGCTCGATGATCGTCTCCGGAATCTGATTGCCGAAGTGCTTGCGCAGCGCGCGGAAGATCGAGCGGCCGTAGGTCACGACCGGCGGCACGTCCTTCAGGTACTTGGTCGGGAAGCCGCCGCCCATGTTGACCATGGACAGGTTGATGCCGCGCTCGGCGCAGTCGCGGAACACCTGCGAGGCCATCGCCAGCGCACGGTCCCACGCCTTCACCTTGCGCTGCTGCGAGCCGACATGGAAGGAAATGCCGCACGGCTCGAGGCGAAGACGCTTGGCGGCGTCGAGCACCTCGACGGCCATTTCCGGGTCGCAGCCGAACTTGCGAGACAGCGGCCATTCGGCGCCGGCGCAGTCATAGAGGATGCGGCAGAACACCTTCGCGCCGGGAGCGGCGCGGGCGATCTTCTCGACCTCGGCGACGCAGTCGACCGCGAACAGGCGGATGCCGAGCGCGAACGCGCGCGCGATGTCGCGCTCCTTCTTGATCGTGTTGCCGAAGGAGATGCGTTCGGGCGTCGCGCCGGCGGCCAGCGCCATCTCGATCTCGGCGACCGTCGCGGTGTCGAAGCAGGAGCCCATGGAGGCCAGCAGCGCCAGCACCTCAGGCGCCGGGTTCGCCTTGACGGCGTAGAACACGCGGCTGTCGGGCAGCGCCTTGGCGAAGGTCTGGTAATTGTCGCGCACGACCTCGAGGTCGACGACGAGGCACGGCTCGGTGTCGAGGCCATCCTTGCGGCGGTTGCGCAGGAATTCCTGGATACGTTCGGTCATGGCACTCTCCAACGGTCCCAGCGACGGGATCCGCATCAACGTGACGTCGGATAAGAGCGCTTCGGCCACATCGCGCGATGGAGGCGCGCTGAGGCCAAAAAACTCAAACCAGACTGTGCTGCCGTGGATTGGTTGGGAGAGTTTCCCGCCCGCTCACCTGGCAATGAAGGACAAGCCTTTTCAGTAGCCCGCGCCGGCGGTGGAATGCCGGTAGAGACCAAAAAAGCCCGATCCGTCGTTGCTTTAAGTCGCGTCCCCCGTTGAGAGCGGGGTGCGCCGGTTCGCCTCCGGCTGCCAGTCACGGTTGCAAAGAGCGAAGTCACCTTCGACAAGGCATCTCTTTGAGAGAGATGCTGGGCGCTCCGGGTTTGCTTCGTCTTCGGACCTCTGGGTCTGGCGACCTTCGGCCTTTGACTTCCGCACTTCCGAAGAGCCCCTCGGCTTCTTCACCCCTTGGCGGCTGTCCGGCCTCTTGTCCGGATACCTACCGACTGACACACGACCACAGGCACGTGCGAAATTGGGCAAGAGCGCACATAAGCGTTTTGACTCTGCTTCGCAAGAATTTTTTTAGGCTGCGAACAGAATTGCCTAACATCTGCTTGCGCAGTGTTGCGCGAGCGACGCGGAAGATGAACGGGCGTTAAGTTTTGAGCCTCGCGCGCGCTGCTTGTGCGCAAGATGCGTCAGCGGCGCTTGAAGAACGGCTCGACGCGTTGAGCTCCGCGGATGAAGGCCGTCATCACCAGCACGCCAAGTGCGAACAGCACGGCCTGCAGGATGTGCGCGGCCTGGTCGCCGAGCCCGAGCAGAATCGCGAGCGCCCAGCCGCCGGCAAACGCTGCGCCGAACACCTCGGCGCCGATCAGGATGGCGGCGCTGACGACGGTGATGACGCTCGGCCAGACGATCTGACGGGAGGACGAGGAGGGCGCGTTCATGGGCGTTGGGGTCCGGTGTTTCGAGGGCCGCAATCTCCCCGAAAAGGCGGGCGGGAGCAAGGCCAAATGGCCCAAAAAAGCCCGATGGCGTGCTATAGCTGGCCCAACAAATTGCCTCGAAAATCGGGACTTGTGATGTCAGACCCAAGCCAAACTACGGACGCCGAGACCAATCCGCTGCTCAAGGCCTGGGTGACGCCGTTCGCGACCCCGCCGTTCAACGAGATCAAGCCGGAGCACTTCCTGCCCGCCTTCGAACAGGCCTTTGCCGACCATTCCGCCGAGATTGCGGCGATCACCAATGATCCGGCTGCCCCCGACTTCGCCAACACCATCACAGCGCTGGAGCGCTCCGGCAAGCTGCTCAACAAGGTCGCGGCGGTGTTCTACGATCTGGTCTCGGCACATTCCAATCCGGCCATCCTGGAGATCGACAAGGAAGTTTCCTTGCGGATGGCGCGGCACTGGAATCCGATCATGATGAACGCCGTGCTGTTTGGCCGCATCGCGCAGCTGCACGAGAACCGCGCCAATCTGGGTCTCAACCCGGAGCAGCTCCGCCTGCTGGAGCGCACCTATACCCGCTTTCATCGCGCCGGCGCCGGGCTCTCCGACGAGGCCAAGACGCGGATGGCCGAGATCAACGAGAAGCTGGCGCAGCTCGCGACCGGCTTTAGTCATCATCTGCTCGGCGACGAACAGGACTGGTTCCTGGAGCTTGGGGAGGCGGACCGTCAGGGCCTGCCGGATAGCTTCATCGCCGCCGCCAAGGCTGCGGCAGAAGATCGCAACATGGCAGGCAAGGCCATCGTGACGCTGTCACGCTCCTCGGCCGAGCCGTTCCTGAAGAGCTCGGCAAGGCGGGACCTGCGCGAGAAGGTCTACAAGGCCTTCACGGCGCGTGGCGACAACGGCAATGCCAACGACAACAACACGGCGATCGGCGAGATTCTGAAGCTGCGCGAGGAGAGCGCCAAGCTCCTGGGCTACCCGACCTTTGCCGCCTACCGGCTCGAGGATTCCATGGCCAAGACGCCGGACGCGGTGCGCGGCCTCCTGGAGCGGGTCTGGAAGCCGGCCCGGGCCCGGGCGCTCGCCGATCGCGACGAGATGCAGGCGCTGATCACGGAGGAGGGCGGCAACTTCAAGCTCGCGCCCTGGGACTGGCGCTTCTACGCCGAAAAGCTGCGGCTTCAGCGCGCCAATTTCGACGATGCCGCGATCAAGCCCTATCTGACGCTCGACCACATGATCGCGGCTGCCTTCGACTGTGCCACCCGCCTGTTCGGCATCAGCTTCGAGGAGCGCAAGGACGTCCCGGTCTGGCACCCCGACGTTCGGGTCTGGGAGGTGAGGGGCCCCGACGGCAAGCACAAGGCACTGTTCTACGGCGACTACTACGCCCGGCCGTCAAAACGCTCCGGCGCCTGGATGACCTCGCTGCGGGACCAGCAGAAGCTCGACGGCAACATCGCGCCGCTCATCCTCAACGTCTGCAACTTTGCCAAGGGCACCGGCAGCGAACCCTCGCTGCTCTCGCCCGACGATGCCCGCACCCTGTTCCACGAATTCGGCCACGGCCTGCACGGCATGCTGTCCAACGTGACCTATCCCTCGCTGTCGGGTACCTCCGTGTTCACCGACTTTGTCGAGCTGCCCTCCCAGCTCTACGAACACTGGCAGGAGCGGCCCGAGGTGCTGCAGCAATTCGCCCGCCATTACCAGACCGGCGAGCCGCTGCCGGATGACCTGCTCAACCGCTTCCTGGCCGCGCGAAAGTTCAATCAGGGCTTTGCCACCGTCGAGTTCGTGTCCTCGGCGCTGCTCGACCTCGAGTTCCACTCCCAGCCGGCGGCAAACGCTCAGGACGTCCGCGCCTTCGAGAGACGCGAGCTCGAGAAGATCGGCATGCCCGAGGAAATCTCGATGCGGCATCGGCCGACCCAGTTCGGCCACATCTTCTCCGGCGACCACTATGCGGCCGGCTATTACAGCTACATGTGGTCGGAGGTGATGGATGCCGACGCTTTCGGCGCGTTTGAGGAAGCCGGCGACATCTTCGATCCCGCCGTGGCAAAGCGTCTGCACGACGACATCTATTCGAGCGGCGGATCGGTCGATCCGGAAGCGGCCTACGAGGCCTTCCGCGGCCGTCCGCCCGAGCCCGACGCGCTGCTGCGCCGCCGCGGCCTGCTCGACGACGCCAAGGCGGCCTGACCGGCATGCGCGCCCTGCTGGGACTCCTGCTCGTCGCCGCCATGATGCTCGCGTCAGGCGTGGCGCGCGCGCATCCGCATGTCTGGATCACGGCGACCAGCGAACTGCTCTACGCCGAGGACGGCTCGATCACCGGCGTGCGCCATGCCTGGACCTTTGACGACATGTTCTCGGCCTATGCGGTGCAGGGGCTCGAGAACAAGACCAAGGGCGCTTACACCCGCGAGGAACTCGTGCCGCTGGCGCAGACCAACGTCGAGTCCCTGAAGGAATATGCCTACTTCACCTTCGCGAAGGCCGACGGCAAGAAAGAGCGCTTCCAGGAGCCGGTCGATTATTTCCTCGACTACAAGGACTCCGTGCTGACGCTGCATTTCACCCTGCCGCTGAAGAACCCGGTCAAGCCCAAGCAGCTGGTGCTCGAAGTGTTCGACCGCTCCTTCTTCATCGATTTCCAGATGGCCAAGGACAATCCGGTCAAGCTGGTCGGCGCGCCCTCGGCGTGCCAGATGAAGCTCGATCGCCCGAGCGACGGCACCGCGACCGCGCAAAAGCTCAACGAGCAGACCTTCACGGACGGCCCGAACGCCAATTTCGGCATGATGTTCGCCAACAAGATCACGGTGGATTGCCCTTGAAGCCGCATCTGTCGCCCCTCGTGCGCGGGTTGATTGCTTGCACAGCCGTGCTCCTGGTCGTGAGCTCAGCCGATGCCGTGCTTCACGAGGTCTTCGCGCAAAACCCGTTCGGCGCGCCGAAGCCGGCGCAGGCCGCCGAGCCCGAGGCTAGCGGTATCATCGGCTGGCTGCTGGCAAAGCAGTCCGAGTTCTATCGCCAGATGTCGTCTACCATCCGCGCCGCGAAATCCGACGGCTCGGCGGTGTGGACGCTGCTCTTCATCTCGTTTGCCTACGGCATCTTCCATGCGGCCGGGCCCGGGCATGGCAAGGCGGTGATCGCCTCTTATCTGGTCGCCAACCGCGAGACGGCCCGGCGCGGCATCGTGCTGTCGTTCGCCTCGGCGCTCATGCAGTCGCTGGTGGCGATCTTGATCGTCGGCATCTCGGCCTGGATCTTGAACGCCACCGCCAGAACCATGTGCAAGGCGGAGGGCGCGATCGAGATCGCGAGCTATGCTCTGATCGCGCTGTTCGGCCTGCGCCTGGTCTGGATCAAGGGCCGAACCTTCATCCGCGCGCTTCAGGCGACGCAGCCGGTGCCGGCGATCGCGGGCGTGCCACATGACCTCCATGATCACAGCCATCATCACAGCCATCATCATGATGCGCACGATCATCATCATCACGACCACGCGCACGCCCGTCACAACCACGGGCATGATCACGTCCACGACGAGCATTGCGGCCATTCCCATGGACCAATCCCAAGCGAACTCGCCGGCCCCGGGGGCTGGCGCCGCGGCTTTGCCGCGATCCTGACCGTCGGCATCCGCCCCTGCTCGGGGGCGATCCTGGTGCTGGTGTTCGCGCTGGCTCAGGGCCTGTTCTGGGCCGGCATCGCCGCGACCTTCCTGATGGGGCTGGGCACCGCGATCACGGTTGCGGCCATCGCGGTCGTCGCCGTTTCCGCCAAGGACATCGCCGCCCGCCTGAGTGGGGCCAGCGATGGCGGCGGCGCGCTGTTCATGCGCGGCCTCGAACTCGGCGCCGCCGCCCTCGTGCTGCTGTTCGGAGCGGGCCTGTTGTTCGGCTATATCGCGGCCGAGCGGACGACGTGTTTTTAGGCGCCACCTACAATTTTATCAGCTCACGCCGGCAGCAGCCGCTTCAACATCGGCATGAAGAAAATCACCAGATTGATCGCAAAGCCGATGCTCCAGAGGATGGAGCGCAGCGTCGGGCGGTCGCCGAGATAGGTCAGCACATAGGCGATCCGCACGATCAGGAACAGCACCGCGAGCTCGTCGATCAGGCGCTGCGGGGAGTCGCGGAATTCGGCGAGCAGGACGGCGAAAGCGAAGAACGGAAAGGTCTCGATCCCGTTCTGGTGGGCGCCGAGCGCGCGCTGCGCGATGGCGTCCTGATAGAAGGCGGGATCGCGCGGTCGGGAATTGTCGAAGCCGCGAAACCTGATCCATTTGATCGAGGCGATCGTTACGAGATAGAGCAGTAACGCTCCGAGCACGCACCATTCCGCGAGCGTCATCGTTCCTCCCCCGCTGGGAGGACCCTAGCGAAACCGGGCTCATCTTGACAAGTTCGGAGCAACGCGCGACGCAACTGGTTATGACGACCCTAGCCCCCCTCAAGACCGCGAAGCAGGCAACGCCCCCGGCCCAGCCGCGCGTTGGCGTGCTGCTGGTCAATCTCGGCACGCCCGACACCGCCGATGCCGCAGGCGTGCGGGTCTATCTCAAGGAATTCCTGTCGGACGCCCGTGTCATCGAGGACCAGGGACTGATCTGGCAATTGGTGCTGAACGGCATCATCCTGCGCAGCCGCCCGCGCACCAAGGCGCTCGACTACCAGAAGATATGGAACAACGAGAAAAACGAATCGCCGCTGAAGACCATCACGCGCTCGCAAGCCGACAAGCTCGCCGTCGCGCTGTCTGATAGTCCCCATGTCGTGGTGGATTGGGCAATGCGCTACGGCAATCCTTCGATCAAGGCGGGCATGGATGCGCTGATCGCGAAAGGGTGCGAGCGCATCCTGGCGGTTCCGCTCTATCCGCAATATTCCGCCTCGACCTCGGCGACCGTCTGCGACGAGGTGTTCCGTGTGCTCGCCCGCCTGCGGAACCAGCCGACGCTCCGGGTGACGCCGCCTTATTATCAGGACGAGGCCTACATTGAGGCGCTGGCTGTCTCGATCGAGACGCATCTGGCGACACTGCCGTTCCAGCCCGAACTGATCGTCGCTTCCTTCCACGGCATGCCGAAATCCTATGTCGAGAAGGGCGATCCCTATCAGAGCCACTGCATCGCCACGACAGAGGCGCTGCGCCGTCGGCTCGGCATGGATGAAACAAAGCTGCTGCTGACTTTCCAGTCGCGCTTCGGCAATGACGAGTGGCTGCAGCCCTATACCGACAAGACCATGGAGCGGTTGGCAAAGGAAGGCGTGCGCCGCATCGCGGTGGTGACGCCGGGCTTTTCCGCCGACTGCCTCGAGACGTTGGAGGAGATCGCGCAGGAGAATGCCGAGATCTTCAAGCACAATGGCGGCGAGCAATTTTCCGCGATCCCCTGTCTCAACGACAGCGATCCAGGCATGGACGTGATCCGTACGCTGGTGCTGCGCGAGCTTCAGGGCTGGATCTGAGGAGCGCTCCATGAACCGCCGCGACTGTCTGGCGCTTCTTGGGACACTCGCGGTATGGCCGCCCTCCGTGCTGGCGCAGCCGACGGCGCCGCGCCGGCTCGGCGTGCTCTCTGTCACATCAGCCGATGACGTGATCGGCCGGACGGCCCTTGCCGAGGCGCTGGCCGCTCATGGCTGGAAGGATCAAGACAATCTCGAAATCGACTGGCGCAGCGGCGCGGGCGATCGCGCGCGCGTCGCGCAGCTTGCCGATGATTTGATCGCGCGCAAGCCCGATATCCTGCTCGCGCTCGGCACGCCTTCGGTGGAGGAGCTGCGCCGGCGCACCACGACGATCCCGATCGTATTTGCCGTGGTCACCGATCCCGTCAGCCAGGGCTTCGTCCAGAACCTGGCCCATCCCGGCAGCAACATCACAGGCTTCACAGATTACGACGGCCCGCTCGCCGGCAAATGGCTGGAGATGCTGACGCAGGTCACGCCAAAGGTGTCCCGCGTCTTCGTCGTCTACAACCCCGCCACCGCGCCGTTCGCGGCGCTGATGCTGCATACGGTGGAGGAGGCCGCGCGGACGCTGCATGTGACGGTCGAGCCGGCGCCCGTGCATGATGTCGCTTCGATCGCCGCGCTGGCCTCGCGCAAGGATGGCGGCTTCCTGGTGCTGCCGGACTTCTTCGCCATCGCGAACCGCGCGCCGCTGCTGGCGGCGATCGAGCAGGCGCATTTGCCGGCCGTGTTCTGCATCCGCGCCTTTGTCGATGAAGGCGGGTTGATGTCCTACAGCACTGATAGCGCCGAGCAGCTCCGCCGTGCCGCCGGCTATATCGATCGTATCCTCAAGGGAGCGCGGGCGGCGGACCTGCCGGTCCAGAACCCCACCAAGTTCGAGCTGGCCATCAATCTAAAGACAGCCAAGGCGCTAGGTTTCACGCTTTCCCCAAACCTGCTCGCAATCGCGAACGAGGTCATCGAGTAGGATGGCGCATTCTGGAGTTGCAACGACGCTGTGATCTCAGAGATCATGAGCCATGACAGCAAGAATCGACACCTATTACGACTTCAGGTCACCGTACGCTTATTTCGCTGACTACAGGGTCCGCCATACCGATCTCGGCTTGGCGACCAAGGTGGAATGGATCGGCCGCCCGATTTTCATCGACGTGATCCTCAACCTGCAATCCGGCAGAGAGCCATGGGCGCCCTATATCGATACGCTCATCCCGCCGAAGCGGGCTTATCTGATGGCGGACATCCGCCGCATGGCCGCGTTCTATGGCGCACCTTTCAAGCCATCCTGGAAGTGGCCCAACCGGCCAAATCAGATTCCCGCATTGTGCGTTGCATCGCTGCTTTCGGACCGGGTCGAGGAGGTTTTCCGGAGCGCTGTGTTCGACGGTTTGTGGCATGAGCAGCGCGACATTTCCGACCCGGCGGTGTTGAGAGAAGCCGTCGTCCGGGCGGGTGGTGATCCCGCAATCGTCGCGCAGGCAGATGATCCCAACGTTCGCGACGCCTTAACGAGCCGGACCGTGGAGGCTTATGGGAGCGGCGTGTTCGGGACGCCCACTTTCGTCTGGGATGGCGAAATCTTTTTTGGGGCAGATCGGCTCGATGTCCTGGCCTGGAAAGTGAATCGCGCGGCGGGCGGCTGAGAGCTCAGCTTTCGACAGGAGCATGACCCTTAGTCTTTGCCGCTAGGTCTGCGCCTTCACGCTTTCAAGAGCCGTTCGCAAATACATAATCGAGACCATTTCCCCTCCTCGCGTCTTGTGCAGAATGGCGCCGATACCGACGTGAAAAGCGGCTGCTGAACCGCTAGGGTCTTGATCCCGACCAATGGCAGCGCGGGAAAGAGACTTTTCCCGCCTTGGAGGAAAGATGAGCGGTTTCGATATTTTCGCGATTGTTCTGGTATTGCTCGTCATCGTCACGCTGATCGCCGGCGTGAAGACGGTGCCGCAGGGCTATGACTGGACCATCGAGCGGTTCGGCAAATACACGCAGACGCTGAGCCCCGGGCTGAACCTGATCGTGCCCTATTTCGATCGGGTCGGGCGCAAGATCAACATGATGGAGCAGGTGATCGACATCCCCGAGCAGGAGGTCATCACCAAGGACAACGCCACCGTGACGGTGGACGGCGTCGCCTTCTACCAGGTGTTCGACGCGGCGAAGGCGAGCTACGAAGTCGCCAACCTCAACCAGGCGATCACGGTCCTGACCATGACCAACATCCGCTCGGTGATGGGATCGATGGATCTCGACCAAGTGCTATCGCATCGCGACGAGATTAACGAGCGCCTCCTGCGCGTCGTCGACGCGGCCGTCTCGCCCTGGGGCGTCAAGGTCAACCGCATCGAGATCAAGGACATCGTGCCGCCGGCCGACCTCGTCGAGGCCATGGGCCGGCAGATGAAGGCCGAGCGCGTCAAGCGCGCCGACATTCTCGCCGCAGAGGGCCAGCGCCAGTCGGAAATCCTGCGGGCCGAGGGTGCCAAGCAGGGCCAGATCCTCCAGGCAGAAGGCCGTCGCGAGGCCGCCTTTCGCGACGCCGAGGCGCGCGAGCGTCTCGCTGAAGCCGAGGCCAAGGCGACCCAGGCGGTGTCGGAAGCCATTGCCAAGGGCGATGTCGCCGCGCTGAACTACTTCATTGCGGACAAATACATCAAGGCGTTTGGCCAGTTCGCGGATGCGCCGAACCAGAAGATCATCATGCTGCCGATGGAAGCGACCAGCATGCTCGGATCGCTCGCCGGCATCGGCGAAATCGCGAAGGCGACGTTCGGCGAAAGTGCTGCCTCTGCGACCGCCGCCGCGCGCCGCACCGGTTCGGTGCCCCCGACCGGCTCGCCGCCGCCGGCGGTCCCGCCGCGGCAGGGGTAGGGAATAGCGCATGGAGGTCGTGTCATGACGGACATGTTCGTATCGCTCGGCAACTGGAACTGGCTGATCTTCGGCTTCATCTTGATGGCGCTAGAGGTGGTCGCGCCGGGCGTGTTCCTGTTCTGGCTCGGGCTTGCCGCGCTTCTGGTCGGCCTGATTTCGTTCACCGCGGTCATTTCGTGGCAGATCCAGCTGGTGATGTTCGCGGTGTTCGCCGCCGCAGCCGTCCCTGTTTGGCGCCGGCTTGCCCGGCCGAAGCCCGACGCCGGCGCCAGCCCCTTCCTCAACAAGCGTACCGAGGCGCTCCTCGGCCGCGAGTTCACGCTGGAGAAGCCGATCATCGACGGCAACGGCACCGTTCGCATCGGCGATACGGTCTGGCGCGTGGCGGGTCCGGATACGCCCGCAGGGACACGGGTGAAGGTGGTGCAGGTGGATGGGGCAAATTTGACGGTCGCGGCGGCTTGACTTCTTCGCCTCTCCCCGCGTGCGGGGAGAGGCCGATAGTCAAGCGCAGCTTGATTATCGGGTGAGGGGGAGTCTCCGCGAGTCCAACTGTCACCGTCTTCGCGGAGACTCCCCCTCACCCCGACCCTCTCCCCGCAAGCGGGGCGAGGGAGAAGACCTCCACCTCTCCGCAAACCGGTGCAGCGGCATGAACGTCTCGCACAACTCCCGCCCGAGCGCGGTCAGCCCGTAACCGCCGCCGTCGCCGAGCTCCACGAAGCCCGCCTCGCGCAGCTCCGTCAGCCGGGCCTGCAGCACTGTCGGCGAGGCCTCGTCGCAGGCCGTGCGCAGCGCGCGCGAGGTGAGGGGCAATTCGCGCAGCTCCCATAAAATTCGCAGGCTCCAGCGTCGGCCGAGCAGGTCGAGCAGCGCCATGATCGGCCGCCCGGTGCGCGAGCCGCGCACGCGGGGATCCCCAGAGCCTGCCTGTTTCGCCATCGCGATCCTCTTGCGTCTAGCTACGGATAATGTAGCGTGCTGCTACGAGAATTGTAGCAAGGAGGACGCTCATGTCATCCCCGACGCCGCGCATCGCCCCGCTCGATCAGCCTTATCCCCCGGAGATCCAGGCGCAGTTCGACCGCATCATGCGCGGTGCCCCGCCGCTGGTGCTGTTCCGGGTCATGGCCGCCCACACGCGCGCGTGGGAGAAGTTTCGCGCCGCCGGGCTTCTCGATCCGGGCCCGCTCTCACTGCGCCAGCGCGAGATCGTCATCGATCGCACCTGTGCTCTGAACCAATGCGAGTACGAATGGGGTGTCCATGTCGCGGTCTTCGCCGGTCCGGCAAAACTCACGAAGGACGAGGTCCGCGCGACGGTCGCGGGCGATGCGACCTCGCCCTGCTGGTCGCCGGCGGAGGAGGCCCTGATCGCGGCGGTGGACGCGCTCCATCACCGCGCGACCCTCACCGACGCCGAGTTCGCCGCTCTGTCGGCGCATTACGACGAGGCGCAAATCCTGGAGATCATGCTGCTGTGCGGCTTTTATCGCACGGTGTCGTATCTGGCGAACGGGCTGCGCCTGCCGCTGGAGGAGAAGGCGGCGCGGTTTCCCCAATAGTCATTCCGGGCTCGCGCCAAGTGGCGCGCCCGGAATGACGAGCGATGCCTTACGCCACGCCCGCCCGCAAGAGATCGTGCAGGTGCACGATGCCGACCACCTTGTTCGCCTCGGTTACCACCAGCGTCGTGATCTTGCGCGTGTTCAGCACCTCGATCATCTCGGTCGCGAGCATCGAGGGCGGCACGGTCTTCGGCTTCCTGGTCATGATCTCGTCAACCAGCGCCGTCAGCAGATCGGGGCGCATGTGGCGGCGAAGATCGCCGTCGGTGATGATGCCGACGGCCTCGTTCGCAGCATTGACGATGCAGACGCAGCCGAGACCCTTGGCCGACATCTCGACCACCGCATCCGACATCTTCGTGCCGAGCGGCTTCACCGGAATCTCGGCGCCGGTGCGCATGTAGTCGCGGACGAATTTCAGCATCGCGCCCAGCTTGCCGCCCGGATGGAAATGGGCGAATTCCAGAGCAGTGAAGCCGCGGCTTTCGAGCAGCGCGATGGCGATGGCATCGCCGATCGCGACCTGCATCATGGTCGAGGTGGTCGGTGCCAGATTGTGCGGGCAGGCTTCGCGCGCCTTCGGCAGCTCGATGACGATGTCGGCGGCCTGGCCCAGCGAAGACGCCGCGTTCGACGTCACCGCGATCATCGGGATCGCAAAGCGCGCGGAGTAGTTCACGAGTGTCTTCATTTCCGGCTGCTCGCCGGACCAGGATAGCGCCATGATGACGTCGTCCGTGGTGATCATGCCGAGATCGCCATGGCCAGCTTCGGCGGTGTGAACGAAGAATGCCGGCGTGCCCGTCGAGGCGAGGGTTGCCGCGATCTTGCGCGCCATATGGCCGGACTTGCCGAGGCCGGTGACGATGACGCGGCCCTTGGCATTGCGGATCAGGTCGACCGCCCTGGCGAACGCCTGGCACAGCGGGCCGCGCAGGGCGGCCGCGAGCGCGTTGAGGCCGCCGCTCTCGGCTTCCAACGTGCGGAGCGCGGATTCGACGCTGGCAGGGGCGGGGCCGGATGATTGGGTCATCAGCGGTTTCGAACTCGGCATGTTCACGTCCAGGGGAGGAGGGGCGTCAGCCCGTTGCCGGCCTGCTTAGCACGCTCCGGCCTGCGAGGCGACGCGGGCGCCAACACCCTCAACGGGTCATTAACCATAATTGTTTTAACTCCATTAACGATGGTTCCCGCCAGGCGGCGAGAGCGATCGCGGAAGTATTTGATTTCGTTGGAGTTAATCCATCGTGGGGTCGCCTCCAGGCAGGGGCCGGAGCAGCTGCGCGTTAGCTTTCCGCGCCGCTTTGCCATGCCTGCTGCTGACGGTGCTGGAAAGCGCGCCCGCGGCCGCCCAGAGCCTCACGCCCGATCTGTTCAATCCCAGCCGCGGCGGCTTCGTCGCGCCCGATGCGCTACCGATGCGCCGCACGGCCGGCGTGCCGCAGGCGCCGTCGGACGCAGTGCCGCAGCCGCCGGACCCCAACGACGATCCGCGCAAGAAAAGCGATGCGCCCGCGGCGACGCGCGTCGGCCAGGTGCCGACCTATGGGCTGCCTCCCGCCAATGGCGCCAGCAGCTCCGGTTACGATTCGCTCAATCGCAAGCGCCAGCAGCCAAAGCTCTATCCGGGCCAGCCGAAGCCCAGGAAGCCCGCGGGTCCCGGCTCGCCGGTGCCGCTGGCGACGCCGGACACGAGTCTCGGCCCTCCGCGCATCGCGCCGCCTCCATCGGAGACCGCGCACAAGACGCCGGTGCCGCCGGCAATGGCGGGCACCGTGCCCGGCCAGCCCTTGCGCCGCCGCCTCAAGGCCGATGACGATGCCTTCGGCGCGGTCGGCGATTACGCCGGCAGCTTTCTGATCAAGGGCGGGCTCGAGCTCTCGGCCGGCTACGACAGCAATCCTGCACGCCTGCAAAAGCCGGTCGGCTCCCCGGTCTATGTCGTCGCGCCTGACCTGCTCGTGATCTCGGACTGGGAGCGCCACGCACTGGTCGCCGATCTGCGCGGCTCGTTCTCGGGCTATACCAACAACATGCCTGAAACCATCGACGGCCTTGCCTCGCCGTCGCCGGTCGAGATCAACCGCCCCGACTTCACCGGCCATATCGACGGTCGTATCGACGTCGATCGCGACCTCAAGCTGACCTCGCAGCTGCGCCTGCGGCTCGCCACCGACAATCCGGGCAGCCCGAACGTACAGGCCGGCCTGCAGAAATATCCAGTCTATGCCAGCTACGGCACCACCGTCGGCTTCGACCACACCTTCAACCGCTTCGAGGTCGCCGCCGGCGCCACGGTGGACCGCACCGCCTATACCGATTCAAAACTCACCGACGGCTCGGTCTTCAGCAACAACGATCGCGACTTCAACCAGTATGGCGGCGTCGGCCGCTTCTCCTACGACCTCAAGCCCGGCTTGAAGCCGTTCGTCGAGATCGAGGGCGACAACCGCGTCCACGACCAGGCCGCCGACCGCAACGGCTACTTGCGCGATTCATCCGGCGGCTACGCCAAGATCGGTTCGTCCTTTGAATTCTCGCGCATCCTCACCGGCGAGATATCGGTCGGCTATTCCGCGCGCACCTATGTCGATCCCCGCCTGAGCCAGCTCTCGGGCTTCCTGACCTCGGGCTCGCTGATCTGGAACGCCAGCGGGCTGACCACGGTCAAGTTCAACACCGACACGCAGATCGCGGAAACCACGATCCCCGGCTCCTCCGGCGTGCTGGTGCACACCTATGCCGCCGAAGTCGACCACGACTTCCGCCGCTGGCTCACCGCGATCGGCAAGTTTACCTACGGCACCTACGACTACCAGAACCAGGGCCGCAACGACAAAACCTACTCGCTCGAAGGCAACCTGATCTACAAGCTCAACCGCAATGTCTGGATCAAGGGCACGCTGCGCCACGACATCCTGGACTCGAACCAGCCGGGCTCGAGCTCGCAAGGCACGGTGGTGATGCTGGGTGTGAGGTTGCAGAATTAGGGCGACACGGGTCGTGCGGGCGCTTGCGGTTTAGTTGACTCCGCCCTCGCCACCCACTCAGCTGTCATGCCCAGGCTTGACCGGGGCATCCAGTACGCCGCGGCTCCTCGGTTCAATCACAAAAGTCTCTGGAATACTGGATCGCCCGGTCAAAGCCGGGCGATGACACCGTCTGCGGATCTGGCGGCGGAGCAAAAGCTCAGCGCGGCAGATCCGTCTTCCCCATCAGGAACGTGTCGATCGAGCGGGCACACAGCCGGCCCTCGCGGATGGCCCAGACCACCAGCGATTGGCCGCGGCGCATGTCGCCGGCGGAGAACACGTTCGGGCGCGAGGTCTGGTAGTCCAGCGTGTTGGCCTTGACGTTGCCGCGCGGGTCGAGCTCGACCGCGAGCTGCTTCAAGAGGCCCTCGTGCACGGGATGCACAAAACCCATCGCGAGCAGGACGAGCTCGGCCTCCAGCTCGAACTCGGTGCCGGCGATCGGCTTGAACTTGTCGTCGACGTGCACGCAGTGCAGCTTCCTGACCTTGCCGTTCTCGCCGGAAAACTTCTGCGTCAGCACGGCGTATTCGCGGATCGCGCCTTCGGCCTGGCTGGAGGAGGTGCGCATCTTCAGCGGCCAGTTCGGCCAGGTCAGGCCCTTGTTCTCGCGCTCGGGCGGGGCGGGCATAATCTCAAGCTGGGTCACGGAGAGCGCGCCCTGGCGCAGCGAGGTGCCGATGCAGTCCGATCCGGTGTCGCCGCCGCCGATGACGACGACATGCTTGCCGCCGGCCAGGATATCCTTGACGCCGTTCAGCGCTTCACTGGAGACGCGGCGGTTCTGCTGCGGCAGGAAGTCCATCGCGTAGTGGATGCCCTCGAGCTCGCGGCCGGGGATCGGCAGGTCGCGCGGCGCTTCGGCGCCGCCCGTCAGCGCGATCGCGTCGTACTGGTTGAGCATCTCGCGCGGATCGATATTGCCGCTGGCGCCGACATGGCTGTTGTAATGGAAGGTGACGCCTTCGCCTTCCATCTGCTTGACGCGGCGGTCGATGACGCCCTTCTCCATCTTGAAGTCGGGGATGCCGTAACGCAGCAGGCCGCCGGCCTTGGCGTACTTCTCGTAGACATGCACGTCGTGGCCGGCGCGCGCGAGCTGCTGCGCGCAGGCCATGCCGGCCGGACCGGAGCCGATCACGGCGACCTTCTTGCCGGTCTTGTGGGCGGCGACCTCGGGCTTCAGCCAGCCATTGTCCCAGGCGCGGTCGACGATCGCGCATTCGATCGTCTTGATGGTGACCGGGTTGTCGTCGATGTTGAGCGTGCAGGACGCTTCGCACGGCGCCGGGCAGATGCGGCCGGTGAACTCCGGGAAGTTGTTGGTCGAGTGCAGGTTGCGCGAGGCTTCTTCCCAATTGCCCTGATAGACCAGGTCGTTCCAATCGGGGATCTGGTTGTTGACCGGGCAGCCGGGCGTGCCGGGCGCAACCGAGCCGGTGCCGTGGCAATAGGGGATGCCGCAATTCATGCAGCGCGCAGCCTGGTCCCGTACTTCCTTCTCGGAGAGCGGAATGACGAACTCGTTGTAATGCTTCACGCGCTCGGCGACCGGGGTGTACTTGCGGTCGTGCCGTTCGATTTCGAGAAAACCCGTGATCTTGCCCATTAAACCCGAAGTCCCTGCCGCTTAGTCGTTTTGTTTCTTCTCGTCATTGCGAGGAGCGAAGCGACGAAGCAATCCAGTGCTTCGCTGCGCTCGCAATGACGGGGTGTGATGCCTTACGCCCCGATCGCGATTTTCGGCTCGGCGTCCGCGTTGGCGGCCATTTCGCGCAGCGCGCGCCGGTACTCGACCGGCATCACCTTGCGGAATTTGGGCAGCCATTCCTTCCAATTGGCGAGGATCTCGGCGGCGCGCCTGGAGCCGGTCGCTTTCGCATGGCGCGTGATCAGGACGTGCAGCCGCTCGACGTCGGAGGCGAGCAGGTTGTTGAACACGTCGACCCGGCCATGCGCCTCGAGGTCACCCGAGTGGTGATAGGTGCCGGCATTGATCAGCTCTTCCGACAGCACCGGCTCGAGCTCGACCATGGCCATGTTGCACAGCCTGTCGAAGTCGCCGGTCTCGTCGAGCACGTAGGCGATGCCGCCGGACATGCCGGCCGCGAAGTTGCGCCCGGTCTTGCCGAGCACGACCACGATGCCGCCGGTCATGTATTCGCAGCAATGATCGCCCGCGCCCTCGACCACGGCGACCGCGCCCGAGTTACGCACGGCAAACCGTTCGCCGGCGATGCCGCGGAAGTAGCACTCGCCTTCGATCGCGCCGTACATCACGGTGTTGCCGACGATGATGCTCTCCTCCGGAACGATGGCGCTGTTGGCCGGCGGCTTGACGATGATCTTGCCGCCCGAGAGGCCCTTGCCGACATAATCGTTGCCTTCACCCTCGAGCTCGAAGGTGACGCCGTGGGCGAGCCACGCGCCGAAGGCCTGGCCGGCGGTGCCCTTGAGGCTGACATGGATGGTGTCATGGGGCAGGCCGGCATGGCCGTAGATCTTGGCGACCGCGCCCGACAGCATCGCACCGGCCGAGCGGTTTGTGCTGTTGATCGCGGCTTCGATCTTCACCGGCGCGCCGCGATCGAGCGCGGGCTTCGCCTTCTCGATCAGCGAGCGGTCGAGCACGGCCTCCAGATGATGGTTCTGGCGCTCGGAGTGATAGATCTTCTGGCCCTTCTCTTCCTTCTGCTTGACGAACAGCTTCGAGAAATCGAGGCCTTTGGCCTTCCAGTGCGCGACCAGCTTGGTCTGGTCGAGCAGCTGAACCTGACCGACCATCTCGTTGAAGGTGCGGAAGCCGAGCGAAGCCATGATCTCGCGAACTTCCTCGGCAACGAAGAAGAAGTAGTTGATCACGTGCTCGGGCCGGCCGGTGAAGCGCTTGCGCAGGACGGGGTCCTGCGTCGCGACGCCGACCGGGCAGGTGTTGAGATGGCACTTGCGCATCATGATGCAGCCGGCCGCAATCAAGGGGGCAGTGGCGAAGCCGAACTCGTCTGCGCCGAGCAGCGCGCCGATCACGACGTCACGGCCGGTGCGGAAGCCGCCGTCGACCTGGACCACGATGCGGCTACGCAGCCGCTCGCGCACCAGGGTCTGGTGGGTTTCGGCGAGGCCGATCTCCCACGGCGAGCCGGCGTGCTTGATCGAGGTCAGCGGTGATGCGCCGGTGCCGCCCTCGAAGCCCGCGATGGTGACGTGGTCGGCGCGCGCCTTGGCGACGCCCGCGGCGACCGTGCCGACGCCGATCTCGGAGACGAGCTTGACCGAGACGTCGCCCGTCGGGTTGACGTTCTTGAGGTCGTAGATGAGCTGCGCCAGATCCTCGATCGAGTAGATGTCGTGATGCGGCGGCGGCGAGATCAGGCCGACGCCCGGCGTCGAGTGCCGGACCTTGGCGATGGTCGCGTCGACCTTGTGGCCGGGCAGCTGGCCGCCTTCGCCGGGCTTGGCACCCTGCGCCATCTTGATCTGCATCATGTCGGAGTTGACGAGATACTCCGTGGTGACGCCGAAGCGGCCCGAGGCGACCTGCTTGATCGCCGAGCGCATCGAATCCCCGTTCGGCATCGGCTTGAAGCGGTCGGCTTCCTCGCCGCCTTCGCCGGTGTTCGACTTGCCGCCGATCCGGTTCATGGCGATCGCGAGCGTGGTGTGCGCCTCGCGCGAGATCGAGCCGAAGCTCATCGCGCCGGTGGCGAAGCGCTTGACGATGTCCTTGGCCGGCTCGACCTGCTCGATCGGGATCGGCTTACGCTTCTCTTCCTCCGCGTTCTTGATCCGGAACAGGCCGCGCAGCGTCAAAAGGCGCTCCGACTGCTCGTTGAGGATCTTTGCGAAGGCGCGGTAGCGCTCCTGCGAATTGCCGCGCGCGGCGTGCTGGAGCAGCGATACCGACTCGGCGGTCCAGGCATGGTCCTCGCCGCGGCTGCGATAGGCGTATTCGCCGCCGACATCGAGCGCGCTCTTGTAGACCAGCGCCTCGCCGAACGCGTCGGCATGACGGCGCACGGCCTCTTCCGCGATCTCGGCAAGGCCGACGCCTTCGACACGGGTATGCGTGCCGGCGAAGAACTTCGCGACGAAATCGGCCTTGAGGCCGACCGCGTCGAAGATCTGCGCGCCGCAATAGGACTGGTAGGTCGAGATGCCCATCTTGGACATCACCTTCAAGAGGCCCTTGCCGATCGACTTGATGTAGCGCTTGACGATCTCGTAGTCGTCGAGCGAGCCGGGCAGGCGGTCCTTCATCGCGATGATGGTCTCGAACGCGAGGTAAGGATTGATCGCTTCGGCGCCGTAGCCGGCGAGGCATGCGAAGTGATGCACTTCGCGCGGCTCGCCGGATTCGACGACGAGACCGACCGAGGTGCGCAGGCCCGTGCGGATCAGGTGATGGTGCACGGAGGCGCAGGCCAGCAGCGACGGGATCGGCACGCGATCGGTGCCGACCATGCGGTCGGACAGGATGATGATGTTGACGCCTTCGCGCACCGCGCTTTCGGCCCGCGCGCAGAGCTCGTCGAGCACCTGGTCCATGCCGGCTGCGCCGAGGCCAGCGTGGAAGGTGGTGTCCAGGGTGCGCGACTTGAAGTGCGTGTCGGCCACGTCGGAGATCGAGCGGATCTTTTCGAGATCGGCGTCGGTCAGGATCGGCTGGCGCGCTTCCAGGCGCTTGGTGGTCGCCATGCCCTGCAGGTCGAACAGGTTCGGGCGCGGCCCGATGATGGAGACGAGGCTCATCACCAGCTCCTCGCGGATCGGGTCGATCGGCGGGTTGGTGACCTGCGCAAAATTCTGCTTGAAGTAGGTGAACAGCGGCTTGGCCTTGTCCGACAGCGCCGAGATCGGCGTGTCGTTGCCCATCGAGCCCGCGGCTTCCTCGCCGGTGGCCGCCATCGGCGTCATCAGGATCGCGATGTCCTCCTGGCTGTAACCGAACGCCTGCTGGCGATCGAGCAGCGACAGGTTGGAGCGCACGCCGGTGGTAGGCACCTTCGGCAGCTCTTCCAGCACGATCTGGGTCCGCTCCAGCCACTCCTTATAGGGATGGCTCTTGGCGAGCTCGGCCTTGATCTCATCGTCGGGGATCAGACGACCCTGTTCGAGGTCGACCAGCAGCATCTTGCCGGGCTGCAGGCGCCACTTGGTGATGATCTGGTCCTCGGGGATCGTCAGCACGCCCATTTCGGACGCCATCACGATGCGGTCGTCCTTGGTCACGAGGTACCGGGCCGGCCGCAAACCGTTGCGGTCGAGCGTGGCGCCGATCTGGCGGCCGTCGGTGAAGGCGATTGCGGCGGGGCCGTCCCACGGCTCCATCAGCGCGGCGTGATATTCGTAGAAGGCGCGGCGCTTCTCATCCATGAGCGGATTGCCGGCCCACGCTTCCGGAATCATCATCATGACGGCGTGCGGCAGCGAGTAGCCGCCCTGCACCAGGAATTCGAGCGCGTTGTCGAAGCAGGCGGTGTCCGACTGGCCCTCGTAGGAGATCGGCCACAGCCGGCTGATGTCCTTGCCGTAGAGCTCGGAGCTCACCGAAGCCTGCCGCGCCGCCATCCAGTTGGTGTTGCCGCGCAGCGTGTTGATCTCGCCGTTATGCGCGATCATGCGGTAGGGATGCGCCAGCGACCACGCCGGGAAGGTATTGGTCGAGAAGCGTTGGTGAACCAGCGCGAGCGCGCTCTCGAAATCCTTCTCGTGCAGATCGGGATAGTACTTGCCGAGCTGGTCGGCGAGGAACATGCCCTTGTAGATCACGGTGCGGCAGGACATCGAGCAGGGGTAATAGCCGGCAAGACCGCGGTCGCGGCGCTGGTAGATGGCCTGCGAGATCGACTTGCGCAGGATGTAGAGCCGGCGCTCGAACTCGTCCTCGCTCTTGGCCGTGCCGTTGCGGCCGATGAACACCTGCATGCAGGCGGGCTCGGTCGGCTTCACGGTGACGCCGAGCGAGGAATTGTCGGTCGGCACGTCGCGCCAGCCGAGCAGGGTCAGGCCCTCGTCCTTGATCTGGTCGGCGATGATGCTCTTGATGACGTTGCGCCAGGCGGTATCGCGCGGCATGAACAGCGCACCGATGGCGTATTCGCCGGGCGCCGGCAGCGCAAAGCCGAGCTCCTTGGCCTTGCGGCTGAAGAAGGCGTGCGGGATCTGCACCAGGATGCCGGCGCCGTCACCGGCGCGCGGGTCGGCGCCGACGGCACCGCGGTGTTCGAGATTGCACAGGATGCTCAGCGCATCCGAGACGATCTCGTGCGACTTGTTGCCCTTGATGTTGGCAATGAAGCCGACGCCGCAGGAATCCTTTTCCAGGCTCGGATCGTAGAGACCTTCAGCTTTTGGCCGCGAATTGTGCTCCTGGATCGGATCGGTCGTTTTCGAGGCGACCGTCGCCGACAGCTCTTCTGCCACGATGTTTGCGCGCTCGAATTGCGACCCGTTCATTGTTCCAATCCTCTCCGTGCGGCAAGCTGCCTCACCGCCATCTTCGGCGCACCTTCGGCGTTCCGCGGCACCCGCCTCTGGGTCACCGCTCGTCCGTTGCGAGCCGCATTTTCTTAAATTCAGGCCAAGGCGCTCTTCGTCCCCGAGAACGGCTTTGCCTGTTGCCTTATGGCGCTCGAAGGCACCGGTTTTCGCTGCAATCCCTATGCCGGAACCGCGAGCAAAATTGAGACAGTCTTCCTGTCCTAACCATCACCTTGCCAAATTTTTGTCTAGCACACAAGCGCGCGGAAGTCCCGATTCCCGATATGTCAATCAATCGCTTTCCGAAAGTTGCGCGGCCCCGGTTTTGGAGCAAACGCGCCGCGATCCGGCCCTGTGCACGCCGAAATCCCGGATGAAGCTTCGGATCAGCCCTTCGAACGGCGCGCCATGCCGGAAGAAGCGAAAGAGCGCCGATCATTCGGGGGACTGACAGGAGCGTGTCGACCATGAAGTTTTTCACAGAATGTGTGGCCGCGGCCACGCTGGCGCTGGCTGCAACCGCTACCCAGGCACAAGTTCCGGCCAGTGGTATCTCCGGAGGGGCTTATATTGCGGTGTCGGATTTCGACGGGCCCTATATCGCGCCGGAAGCCGCGCCGCCCCCGCGCTACGGCTATGGTTATGAGGAGCGCGGTCCGGCGCCGGCCCTGCTGCCGCCCACCGAGGTCTACGCGGTGCTGCGCGACAACGGCTTCTCGCCGCTCGGCGTCCCGCGCCTGCGCGGCGCCGTCTACACCATCGCGGTGATCGACCGCCGCGGCGACGATGGCCGGCTCGTGATCGACGCTCGCGACGGCCGGATCATCCGCTTCATGCCGACCGCGGACGCCTACGGCATGATCCCCGGCTATGAGGAGCCCGCGGTTGCGCCTTACGAGCCGCACACCGCGCTGCCGCCGCCGACCATGGTTCGCAGCGGCCCGCCGCGCCCGCCGGCGCCGATTCCCCATGTCGCCAGCCGGACCGTGCCGCTGCCGAAGGCGGCTCCGCGGCGCGCCGAGATGCCGGTCGCGGCTGTGAAGCCCGCCGAACAGCCGACGCAAGCCCAGCCCGCGCAGCAGACCACCGCCATACAAGCAAAACCCGCCGACGCCGCGCCGTCGGTTGCCGCTCCGACCGTCGGCCAAGTCAGATCAGCTCCACCCATCTTGCCCACACAGGAGATGCCGCCCGTGCAGGGGCTGGATTAGGCTGAGCATGCAAGAAGCCCCCGAAGAGATCGGGCGCTATGGCACCACAGAGGCAATGCCTCAGCTGCGCGGATAGCCCGCCGCCTCCAGGATCAGATTCGCCACCTCTTTCGGATGCGACACCAGCGAGAGGTGGCCGGCGTCGAGCTCGATCGTGGTCGCGTTCATCCGCTTGGCGAGGAAGCGCTCGAAGTCGGGGTTGATGGTGGCGTCGTTCTTCGACACCGCGTACCAGCTCGGCTTCGAATGCCAGGCGGCTTCGGTGGTGCGGCCGGCGAAGATCGAGGCGGCCGTCGGCCATTGGACCGCGTAGAGCTCCTTGGCGCGTTCCGGCGCGACGCCGTTGGCGAAATATTTCAGGAAGGCGTCTTCCGATAGCCTGGTGTAGCCGTCGCGCTCGACGATGCCGGCACGCGCGGGACCGGTGGGAAACTGCTTCGACAGCGCAATGAAATCCTCATTGGCATCGGGGGCGCGCGCGGCGATATAGACGAGGCCGGTGACCTTCGGATCGGTGCCGACCTGGCTGATCACGGTGCCGCCCCAGGAATGCGCGACCAGCACCGTCGGCCCCTCCTGCTCGGCCAGCACACGCTTGGTCGCCTCGATCGACTCGGCGAGGGAATCCAGCGGATTCTGCACGGCGGTGACGTTGAGCCCGGCAGCCTGCAGGATCGGGATCACCTCCGACCAGCTCGAGCCGTCGGCCCAGGCGCCGTGCACCAGCACGACGTTCTTGGCCCTCACGGCCTGCGGGGTCTGTGCATGGGCAAGGCTGATGGGGGCCGCTATGAGGCTCGCGGCGACCAAAAGGCTGCGCCAGAAAGTCATGATCGTTCTCCGTCCTGGTTTTGACTGCGATGTCCCAAGGACGGAGCACATGCTGGCGCTGTTACGCCTCCTCACCACCCTGTGATGCAATGCAAAAAACGCCCCGGGGCACCGGGGCGTTTTCGCAACCTGGAAGTGACGTGCGCGGCTTAGGCGGCGACCGAGTTCTCGATCACCTGGGCCTTCGCGGCGCCGCTGTTGATCGCGATCTGGCGCGGCTTCTTGGCTTCGGGAATCTCGCGGACGAGGTCGACATGAAGCAGGCCGTTCTCGAGCGAGGCGTCCTTCACCTGCACGAAATCGGCAAGCTGGAAGGCGCGCTCGAAGGCGCGGGCGGCGATGCCGCGATAGAGCACTTCGGATTTCGAGTTCTCGTTGGCGACTTTCTCGCCCTTGATCGTCAGCGTGTTTTCCTTCGCGACGATGGAAAGCTCATCCTTGGCAAAGCCCGAGACCGCAACGGTGATGCGATAGGCGTTCTCGCCGGTGCGCTCGATGTTGTAGGGGGGATAACCGGGGCTGCCATCCGAACTTGCCTGGTCGAGCAGGTTGAAGAGGCGGTCGAAGCCGACGGTGGAACGATAGAAGGGGGTGAGATCGTAGGTACGCATGGTCAAGTCCTCCATTGAGCGACTGTTTGGTAACCCGCCCGCCAATCGGGCCGGGCTGACGTCTGTGTGCAGCCTGATGTTCCGGTTCCGAAACACTGGTAGCGGCCTGCACGGAGATGATATGGGTGGGTCCAGACGGCGTTCAAGAGGGCGGTAGCGGCGCCTTTTCGGCGCTCCCGCCCCTGGATTTTCAGGACTTGAGTACGGCCCTTGGCGCCCAACCACTTCCCATCATGACGCTGGTCTCGATTCCGTCCAATCCCGTGCCTGAAGACGTCGTCAGCGGCACCATCAAGACGCCCGACGGTGTCGAGCTGCGGTTCGCGCGCTGGGCGCCGCCGGCCAACCGCAAGGGGACGGTTTGCGTCTTCACCGGCCGCAGCGAGCAGATCGAGAAATATTTCGAGACGGTGCGCGATCTGCGCGACCGCGGTTTTGCCGTGGCGATGATCGACTGGCGCGGGCAGGGCCATTCGGCGCGCCGCCTGCGCGATCCGCGCAAGGGATATGTGCGCAACTTCGCCGATTACGAGATCGACGTGGAGACCTTCGTGCAGCAGGTGGTGCTGCCGGATTGTCCGCCGCCGTTCTTCGCGCTGGCCCATTCCATGGGCGGCGCCGTGCTGCTGCGGCTGGCGCATGCGCAGAAGCGCTGGTTCGACCGTATGGTGCTGACCGCGCCGATGATCGATTTGCCCGGTCGCGCCACATCGTTTCCGGTGCGGGCGCTGTTGAAGACGATGCGGATGCTGGGACGGGGCGGCGGTTATGTGCCCGGCGGCAGCGACCAGCTCACCGGCCTGTCGCCCTTCATCAACAATCCTCTCACCAGCGATCCCGTGCGCTATGCGCGTAACGCCGCGATCCTGGAGGAGGACCCGACGCTTGGCCTGGCATCACCGACCGTCGCCTGGGCCGATACGGCCTTCCGCGCCATGCACGCGTTCAAGGGCATGAACTACCCCTCCGAGATCCGCCAGCCGATCCTGATGCTGGCGGCCTCCAACGACACGGTCGTTTCCACTGCCGCGATCGAGGAGTTCGCCTATCATTTGCGCGCCGGCTCGCATCTCGTGATCGCCGGCTCGAAGCACGAGATCCTGCAGGAGCAGGACCGCTACCGCTCCCAGTTCTGGGCCGCGTTCGACGCGTTCGTGCCGGGCACGCCGCTGTTCAAGTGAGATCTGCTCCCTCGCCCCGCTTGCGGGGAGAGGGTTGGGGTGAGGGGAGTCTCCACGGGGACGGTGAGAGTTGGGCTTGTGGAGAATCCCCCTCACCCGCCACGCTTCGCGTGTCGGCCTCTCCCCGCAGGCGGGGAGAGGCGAAGACAACTCACAGCGTCTTCAAATACTCAATCAAATCGTAGCGCTCCTGCTCCTTGAGCACACGACCGATGGTGCCGTCTTTGCCGGGACCCGGCGTGCCATCGAACGAGTGGCCGGCATTGCTGTTGCCGTACAGCTCGGTGCCGTCAGACGCCAGCGTCGAGAAGCGAGACTGCCCGGTCTTGCAGCTCTCGCCGTCGGTGACCGCGAAGCCGACCTGCTTCGGATCATAGTCGCGATCGCCACCCATGCAGAACGATTTGGGACGCTCCGCCGCGGGGCTCAGCATCCAGTAGAGCGAGGGTACCGATCCGTTGTGCAGGTACGGCGCGGTGGCCCAGACGCCGTTGAGCGGGCGCGCGCGATACCAGGGCCCCTTCTCCGGCTTGTCCGGCGGTTGCGGACCGGAATTGGGGCAGTTCTTGCGCGCCCCCCACCAGGCCTGCTGAACCTTCGGATCGATCTTGGCATCGTCCATCGCCTTGCGGCTGACGATGTCGACGAGCACCATCAGGCCGAGCGCGTACGGCATGTCGGTCGAAGAGACGCCGGGTAGATTGCAGCCCCACCAGGTATTGAGGTTCTGCGTGGGGTCGAGTTTGAGGAAGCCCGGCACCTGAACCGTCCGCGTCGCCAATATGCTGGCCTGAGCCGGGTCCGTTCCCATGCCTTTGGCGCTTTTCTGGACCTCGTTCAGGAGTTTGTCGTTGCCGATGGTTTCCCACCGTGACGAAGACCAGATGCTCTGGTCCGGAAATTCGCTGTCGAACACGGGATCGTTGACCGGACCGAGATGGCATTCGACGCAGATATCCGCATAGAGCTTGCGGCCGCGTTTGACGCGCTCGCCATCGATCTTCCACGCGGCGTCACCGAAGATGTCCGATGGCCATTTCGGCGAGGTCAGTCCGGAGAGCTGCTTCTTCGGAAAGGGCGCCGATCCCTTCAGCAGATCCTCGATCCAGTTCAGATTCTTGATGTCCATCGACGAGCGAAACAGCGTGTCCTTAGGGCTGTTGTCGGACAGGTTGAGCAGCGCGGTCACGCCGAGCGCTTCGCCGGCATTGCGGATCAGCGGTTGCTCGATGGACGCGTCATATTGCGCGTATTTGAGCCAGGGGATGGTCCAGATCGGCGGGAAGCTGACCGGTGCGTCCTTGGCATGCAGATTCTTCTCGAAACCGCTGAGGCCACTCAGCGCCATGTCCTGGGAGAAGACCTGATTGCCGATGCGGTTGAGCGCGTCGAGGCGGCCATATCCTTCCTCGGTGTCCTGCTGCTGCTCTTCGCGCTTCGTCTTGTCGTTGAGCCTGGTCTTGCCCGCGATGGTCTTGTCGTAGGTCGTTTCCCAGTCTTTCAGGAACGTGCCGATCGCACTCAGCTTCTGCTTCAGCGCATCGCGGTCGGCATCGCTGGCGGAGGGGCCGAGCACACGGTCGGCGAAGCGCGTGAAGCGGCCGGGCACGAGCAGCGTGTAGGCGATCGACAGGCCGGTCGTGATCTCGAGCTTCCTGAGATCGGTCATCGCCGGGCCGCCGTCGAAGCGGATGTCGATGCCTTTGTAGTGGATCTGCCCGGTGTGGCAGGCGGCGCAGGTCAGCCCGATCCGATCCTCGCCGACCTTGCCGGTCGCAGGATCGGCCACGCCGGTCATGCGCGCAAAGCCGACCGGCAGGCCGTCGACGTTATCGGCCTGGCGACCCCAGTTGACCGGTGGATCCCACAGCCGCGCCGGCACCGGCTTGGTCTTGTCGTAGACGTTCGCATAGCCGAACCGGCGCAACGTGGCGTCATCGGTGTTGATCGTCTGCGGGCTCGGGATGAAGCCGAAGCGCTGGAGATGGTCGCTGTCATGCAGCATCCCGGGCTTGGCGAAGAAATGCAGCCGCGGCTGCTCGAGCGCCATGAACCAGCTGTAGGGCACCGGGAAGGTCGCGGTGCCCTGGCTGGCGTGATGAAACCAGTGCCGGTCTTCCAGCGCCCAGTTCTGCTCGAGCCAGTATGCGGCCCGGGGCTCGACAAGCCTAGGCAATGGCGGGGCCACGAACTGGCCGATGACATGGGGCAGCATCGGCTGGAATTGATCGGGAAAGCGCAGCGCCACGATGCCCAATAGCAGCAGCGCGGCGACGAGCGCGCCGGCCGCGCGCAAGATCAGCGAGGGCGGGGTGACCGGCTGGCTCGCGATCCGCTGGGTGATCCTGTCGGGGAATTTGCGCTCGTTGAACAATGTCCTCACCTCGGCCACGCTGAGATAGCGATCATCACCCTGACCCTTGCCCATGATCCTGAGCAGGATCGGCCATTCGAACTTCATCAGGAGCGGGTAATACCAGCGCGCCTGGTTGCCGGCGCGCTTGAGGTTGTCGTTCATGAAGGTCTGGATTTGCGAGGCGTTGAGCCCGATCTCGGTGCCGCCGTCCGGATCGACACAGGTGCCGCCGAAACCGGCGAGCCGGGAGAGTTCGTCCTCGTTGACCTTTCCGTCGACGCCGAGGATGCGCGAGCCGGCGCCGAGCTTGTCGAGCGGCCCGCCGCGCAAGCGATCGAGCTGTGCGCCCCAGAAGATGCTTTGCAGGATGTGACAGGCGCCGTTGGCGATCAGCGCGACGCCGCGGACCTGGATGCGGGCCGAGGTCTTCTTCAGCCCGGTCTCGCCGCTTGCATTTGCGATGGTCTGCGACAGCGTCCGGAGCGGGACGGTGCCGCCGTCGACGAAGCCTTCGCCGACGAGACCGCGCAGGAACGGGCAGGGATTGTTCGGCGAGACCTCGATTGAAGGATCGAACGGCGTCTTGCGGGAGTTATCCATCGGCAATTCCTGAAACAAACGAATCGCGAAAAGCAGCCGCACCGATACAGCGCGGAAAGTCCTAACAAACAGACAGCGGACGATAGCCTGACTATACTACTTCTGGGTGTGACGAAGTGTGGCTGAATTCACTCAGGTGTCAATAAAGCCGGGCGCGAGGTCGCGGTGCGCGCGCAGGCCTGGCCTCACGATTCACGATTCGGCGGCACGCCTGACGTCGCTCTGGACCAACGTGAGCTTGCTGGCCGGCACGCCCGCTTTCAGGAGCCCGTCACGGTAGTGGGCGATGTCCTCCGGCCGCTTCCAATGAAAATTCCGCAGATGACGATCGACATTCAGGGTCGGATAATTGCTCATCAGCACGCCGGTCGCCTCGGCCGCCTCGTTGGTCCGGCCGAGCTGCGCGAGCGCCGCGGCGCGGATCGCCAGCGCCTGCATGTGGTTCGGGTTGACGTAGAGCTGCTCGCGAGCCCACGACAGGGTCGCGTCATATTGGCGGACGAGATAGTGACTGAAGGCGGTCAGCGCCGCCCATTGATAGCGCGGGTCGCTGTTGTCGCGCTGGGCGGCCATCGAAAACAGCTCGATGGCCTGGCGGTGCTCGCCGATGACGAAATGGCAGATGCCGAGCACGCCGCGTGCCCCCATGTCGTAGGGGTTGAGGGCCACTGCGCGCTTGGCGGCGTCCATCGCCGCCTCGTCGTGGCCTTCCATCGCGTGCGCCCAGGACAGGATCGAGAACGCAAAGGAGGAGCGCGGGTCGAGCCGGACACTGGTTTCGGCAAGCTGCATCGCTTCAGCCCACATCTCACGCGTGCCCCTGACCCAGCCGAACTGGATGCTCTGGATCTGGATCGTGGCGAGATAGGCATGTGCGATCGACAGTTTGGGGTCGAGCGCGATCGCCTCCCGGAACAGGCCGACGGCCGCGCCGAGATCCTCCTTGGTTTGCCGGTAATAGTGCGACAGGCCTTTCAGGAAGCGGTCCCAGGCCGTGATGTCGTTGGTCGGCCGCGCCGGCGCGGAGGCCTCGGCCCGGACGATCTCGGTGGCGATGGCGGCGGACAGATTGGTCGTGATCTCGTCCTGCATGGCGAAGAGGTCGCCGATGTCGCGGTCGTAGCGGCCGGTCCAGAGCTGCTCGCCGCTCTCCGGCGCGATCAGCTCGGCGGTCACGCGGATCTTGGCGCCGGCGCGCCGCACCGAGCCCTGGATCAGATAGGTGGCGTCGATCTCGCGCGCGATCACGCGGGTGCTGACGTTCTTGCCCTTGAAGGCGAAGGTCGAGTTGCGGCTCAGCACGCGATAGAAGGATTGCAGCGACAGCGCGTGGATCAGGTCCTCGGTCAGGCCGTCGGAAAAATATTCGTCCGTGGCGTCGCTGAGATTGGCGAAGGGCAGCACGCCGACGATCGCGGTGCGGTAAGGCTGCGACAGCGCCGATCCTTCCCTGTGCTCGGGCGCGAGCGGAGGCGCGCCCTCGGGCGACCAGGTCCAGACCCCGATCGGATCCCTGATATTCTTGAAGCGATGGTTGCCGCCGTCGACCAGCGGCACGGTGAGATGCTTGCTGGCTTCCTTGTACGCCTTGGCCGAGATCGCGAAGCCGCCGGGGCTCGCCACCGATTCCAGGCGGACGGCGATGTTGACGTCGTCGCCGAACACCTCGTCCTCGTCCGCGATGATGTCGCCCATATGGATGCCGAGCCGGAACTGCATGGCGCGGTCGGCGGGCAGATGGTGGTTGCGTTCCGCCATCAGGACCTGCATCGCGATCGCGGCCTCGGTGGCGCCGACGATGGAGGGAAATTCCAGCAGGAAGCCGTCGCCGGTGTTTTTGACGACACGGCCGCCGTGGTTGAGGATGATCGGATGGATCGCGCTGCGATGGGCCTTGAAGGCGGCGTGGGTGCCGGCCTCGTCAATGCCCATCATACGCGAATAGCCGGCGACATCGGCGCAGACGATGGCAGCCAGACGTCTTTCCATATCCCCCGGAGCTCCAAAGCGAGAGGCCAGCCGCCGCGTGGCAGTCGCAGCGAATCCACGATTTCAAGACCCGGCGCCTTTATAGAACAGACGGGGCCGAGCGGAAGTATGATCCGTATTGCAAATTTGATGCAAATCCCGGGCATTCCCGGCGGTGGACGGCCGGACGCGAACCCATTAAGGCCGGTCCCTTGAGGCCGCCCGGCGGGGCGGCGGAGGCCTTTCTCATGCTCGGCATTCACGAAATCTGGCTTTTTGTCCTGTCGGGCGTGCTGCTCAACATCACGCCGGGGCCCGATTCGGTCTATGTGATCGGCCGCAGCATGCAGATGGGCTGGCGCGGCGGGGCGGCGGCGGCCTTCGGCATCAGTTGCGGCTGTTTTTTCCACGTCGCAGGCGCGGCGATCGGACTTTCGGCGCTCTTGATGGCCTCGTCCACCGCGTTCTCGATCCTGAAACTGGTCGGCGCGGCCTATCTGGTCCTGACCGGCCTTCAGATGCTGTGGTCGCGGCCGGCACTGCTGGCGGTCAAGGACGAAGCCGAGCGGAGCCCGCTACGGCGGGTCTTTCTCCAGGGCGTCTTCACCAACGCGCTCAATCCCAAGGTCGCGCTGTTCTTTCTGGCCTTCCTGCCTCAATTCGTCGCAGCCGATGCGCCGCACAAGCCGCTCGCTTTCCTCACGCTGGGCCTGATCTTCATCTGTACGGGCACGCTGTGGTGCCTGGTGCTGGCGGCGTTCGCGGCCAAGGCGGCCCACCGGATGCGGCAGTCCGAGGGCGTGATTGCCTGGGTCAACCGGGCGCTCGGCGGCCTCTTCATCTATCTCGGCATCCGCGTCGCCATGCTGGAGGCGCGGTAGCTCATTCGAACGAATGAGGCGGGTCTTTGTGGCGCGCAGGGTGGATTAGCGAAGGGTAATCCACCTCTTTTATCTCCGCGGACATAGACAGAGGTGGGTTACGCCTTCGGCTAACCCACCCTACGATCGTCTCTCAGGCGAATTCCTTCAGCAGCGCACTGCCGGCGAGATAGACGCCCAACAAAATCATCGCGATCAGGAACCAGCGGCGAAACGCTTCCGCCGGCATCCGCGCCCGCACCGACTGGCCGATGTACATGCCGGCAAAGGCCATGGCCATGGCGACGGCCCCCGGCACGGCATTGGCCGGGGTCAGCAGGCCGCCGGCGGTGAGATTGAAGGCGAGCGCCAGCGTTGCGGTGGTGAAGAACACGCCGAGTGCCTGCACCAGCTCGTCCTTCTCCATGCCGATCGCTTGCATGAACGGCATCGAGGGGATCACCTGTACGCCTGTCGAGGCCGAGATCACGCCGGTGATGATTCCGACCACGCCGCCGGCCCATTTCTCGTTCTCGGGCGCGACGTGGAATTTGAATTTGCTGAGGCCGATGATGGCGTAGACCACCAGCAGGACCCCGAGCACCACGGTGCCGTAGCGGGCATAGGGCCCCGTCAGCGCGCCGGCATTGAGCCAGCATCCGATCACGGTGCCGATCATCAGCGGCCACAGCCGCCTCAGGATGTCGCGCAGATACGGGCCGACGAAGGTCTGCCAGATGTTGGTGACGATGGCGGGCACGATCACGATGGCTATCGCGCGGCTCGGCGCCATGCTCACTGCGAGCAGGCCCATGGACACGGTCGGCAGGCCGAGCCCGACCACGCCCTTGACGAATCCGGCGATCAGGAAGACGGCGGCGATGAGGATGAGGAGCGGGTCGATCATGCCGGCACATTGACCGAAGCCGCGCGCCGGCACAATCTGGAGGTTACGGAGACAGCCTTCGTAAGCTACGAAGGCTGAGGAGACCTGCCATGCGTTTCGACCTCGTCGACCTCCAGCTCTTCATCGCGGTCGCCGATCAGCGCAGCATCACGCGCGGCGCCGAGCGCTCGCACCTGGCGTTGGCCTCCGCCAGTGCGCGGATCAGAGGGCTCGAGGACGCGCTCGGCGTCGCGCTGCTCAAGCGCGGGCGCCGCGGCGTCGAATTGACGGCGGCGGGCGAGAGCCTGCTCGACCATGCGCGGCTGGTCATCCACCAGATCGACGCCATGCGCGGCGATCTCGCCGGTTTCGCCAGCGGCGTGCGCGCCAGCGTGCATTTTCTCGTCAACACCTCCGGCCTGTCGGAGCATCTGCCGAAGGCGCTGGCCGGGTTTCTGCGCCAGCATCGCGACATCGCCATCGACATCGAGGAGCGCGAGAGCACCGACATCGCGGCCGCGATCATCGCGGGCGCCGCCGATCTCGGCTTCGCCGCCGAGCACGCGCTGCCCGACCACATCGAACGGTTCGTCTTCAGCGAAGATCATCTGACCTTGGTGACGTCGCGCCGCGGCCCGTTCGCAGGCCGTCGCCAGATCGATTTTCAGGAGACGGGCGCCTGCGAGTTCGTCGGCCTCACCAGCGCCACCGCGCTTCAGATGCACATTTCAAAGCACGCTGCCCGGCTCGGCATGCGCCCGCATTTCCGTGCGCGGCTGCGCGATTTCGACGCGATCTGCCAGCTGGTCTCGGCGGATGTCGGCGTCGCGCTCGTGCCCGAGGCCGCCGCCCGCCGCTGCGCCAAGCTGATGCCGCTCGCCACGGTGCGCCTGCGCGACGCCTGGGCCAATCGCAGGCTCGTGATCTGCGCCCGCAGCTTCAAGACGCTGCCGCGGCCCGCCAAGATGTTGGTGGAGCATTTGAGGGCCGAGGCGGTGTGAGCCGTGCGTGTTGCCGGCCCAACCCCCCGTCGCACTGCGTACCTCCGATCCAAATCGGTCTTTCCGTGTGGCGTTGGCAACCATGCGCGCTGCGGCGATCGGCGCAGGAACGGCAGAAGCCGCATTTCATTGCTCCAGGGTCAGACACTGCCATAGGAGAATTTCGATGCGCATAACGGGTCTTGTGCTCGTCGCTCTGCTGGCCGGCGCTTCCCTCGGGCCAGCAGCGGGGCAGGGTAGTGGAGGAGGTGGAGGAAGCTCCGGCGGTGGTGCAAGCGCAGGTGCAAGCGCAGGCACAGGCGGTGCTGCGGGCGGTGGCAGCCTTTCGGCGGGAACAACGGCTCCTGGCACCAACACGGCCGGAACCGCCCAATCGGGCGGCGGCGCCGGCCCGCGGGGATCGACAACGGTCGGCCGCGCGGGCAATCCGGCGGGCGGCACCAGCAGCGGTCGCATCGACGGGACGGCGACGCCTGGTCCCTCGATGCAGGGCGACGATCAGATTCGCTCGGAAAATTCGCAGAATTCAACGGTCGACCGTAAGATCAAAAGCATCTGCAAGGGTTGCTAGAGCATGATCAGGACGCCGGCTTGTCCGGCGTCCAATCGAGATCCGCATCGTCGTGAGGTTTGGGATCGGGAGCGCAAGGCTTGATCTCCAAATCGTCCTCGAGCATGGGCTGATCCTCGGTGTGCTCGACCAGGCCGGCCTGCTCTGCTTTTTCCAAAGCTTCCTCCTTCGTCGGAAACGTCCGGCTCAGCTTTTCCTCGTCCTTGAACAGGGCGTATGCCATGGCAGCCTCGCTTCAGTCCGGCCCGCTACGCCGTTTCTCTGAGATTGCTTGGGCTGGCGAGATGCCGTTCAGCATGTTCATCTCCAACGTGTGAGCGACAGACGCCTCGCCACGTCCAACGTTCCTATCCATCGATGAAGATGCTGACGCGGCGTCGGCTCCCACGTGGAGCGCTCTCTCCCACTTAACGCATGTTATCGCCGACGTCGGAGGTCCGAAAATTTCAGGCCTCTGCTCTGCTCGTGCTGATCGCCATAGGAACGGCGGCGTGCCAAACGCCTTGTCTCGCGTTCGCAGCGACGTGCCGGAGACGAGTTCAACAGATGCTAGACAGCAGACCAGCTAGCTTCCCCACCACCGCCGGCGTTCTTCTCGGCCTCGGGCTCGGCGCCTTCTTCGACGGCATCGTCTTTCATCAACTGCTGCAATGGCATCATATGTTAAGCGGCTGGTATCCGCTCAATTCCATCGACAACATCAGACTGAATACGACATGGGATGGGCTGTTTCACAGCGCGGCTTACGTTCTTGTGCTCGCGGGTCTCTATCAGCTGTGGCAGTGCGCGCGCGGGAGCGAGCTGCGATGGTCTCGCTGGCAATGTCTCGGCACGGTGTTGCTGGGGTGGGGCATCTTCAATCTGGTCGAAGGCGTGATCGATCACGAGATTCTCGGACTGCATCAGGTGAACGAGACGGTGCCCGGAGGACAGCGAGTTTTCTGGGATATCGGCTTCCTGTTGTGGGGGGCGGCGATGATGGTGATGGGCGCCGCTATGGCACGAGCTGGCGGACGGGAGGACATGCATGCGCAAGGCGGCTTGCAGGCTCGCTAGAAGCGCGCCTCCGGCGCTGGTCCATCTGATCTTCCTGTTGTTGCTGGTGCTCGCAACGACACCCGCTATTCGGATCGTCCTGTTCGGTCTGTCACTGGATGATCTCCTGCAGCTGCGTTGCTTTGCGCCCGTCTGACCGGCGCAAGGAACCATGGATGCGGCGGTTGCTTATCACTTCACTGGAGGCGCTCGATGGGCAAGAAACAATTCGCCGCTTTACCGTTTCGTCTGAATAATTCCGAGCTGCACGTGATGCTGATCACGACGAGGCGGAAGCGGCGGTGGAGTGTTCCAAAGGGATCGCCGATGCGCGATAAGCAGCCGCATCATACGGCGGAGCTGGAAGCGTACGAAGAGGCGGGCCTGATCGGTGTCGTGGCAAAGCGCGCCCTCGGCAGCTTCAAGCATCGTAAGCGAAAAGGTGAGCGCAAGCGGACCATGAACGTCGCGGTCTTTCCCATGAAGGTGCATGGCCAGGAGCGCTGGTGGCCTGAAAAGGGCGAGCGGGAGGCGATCTGGGTCTCGGCGGAAACAGCCGCGCGTCTGGTGCACAAGGCGCAGCTCCGGCGATTGATCAGCCGCTTCGCAGCGCGGACGGGAAGAAGTGCCTCCACCCTGCTGACGGGGTGAGCGACCCCCTCCCATAGGAACGCGCTGCCTGCCCATTCATTCAATTTGGATGAACAAGCCGCTGATAGGACTCATCGCTGAGGAGCAGTCGCCGCATGAGGTGCTGGCTGCCGCGATCAAGCGGCGTCGCGCGGTCCTGTTCGTCGGCGCCGGCATCTCGATGGCGGTGGGATTGCCGTCGTGGCAGTCGCTGATCGAGCATCTCCTAGATGATCTCGGCCTTGAAGGCGACGTCATCGAGGGAATGCATGGTGGATATCAGATGCTGGCAGAGTATTACCGGCTGAAGCGCGGCGGCATCGGCCCGCTCCGCAGCTGGCTCGACCGCAACTGGCGCGTCGATCCGGACAGGATCGCGGCCTCGGAGCTCCATCGGGCGATCGTCGAGCTCGACTTTCCGGTCATCTACACGACGAACTACGACCGCAATCTGGAGACGGCCTTCGACGTTCTTAAGAAGCCCTACGCGAAGATCAGCAACGCAAAGGAGATCGCGAGCGCAGCGACCGGCGTCACTCACATCATCAAGTTTCACGGCGACTTCGATGACGATGCTTCGCTCGTCCTGACCGAGACCGACTTCCTCAATCGCCTTGCGTTCGACTCCCCGCTCGATATCCGGTTTCGTGCCGACGCGCTGGGAAGCACGCTGCTGTTCATCGGATACAGTATGTCGGATCCGAACATACGGCTGCTGCTGCACCGGATCTGGCAGACATGGGACGAGTCCGGGCACCGTCAGGACCGGCCGCGATCCTTTGTATTCGTCGCGCAACGCAATCCGGTGCAGGAAGCCGTGCTGGCGAACTGGGGCATCACCACGATTGCGCCCCCCGATGGCATGGCCGCCGACGACGGTCTCAACCAGTTTCTGCTGGACATCCGCGAACGTCTGGACCGCGGATCATGAACCGGGTTGCTTGGCGCCCCCGGCGAAATTCATCGCCGGCGGACGCTGCAGATTTCGTTTCGGATCGGAGCCATCATCGTCGCATGCCGCATGTCCAGAAGGCCGGCTCGCCATCGCTGGGCCATCGCCGTTGCCGAGAGGTCGAAGGATTTTTCAGGCCCCGCTTCCTCCGGGCCTGGACGGTAGCTCAGGAGATAGGCGAGGTCGTCGCGCCCCAGCTCTTGCAACTCGGCGCGTAGCTTGCGCGCTTCCAAGGCAAGGCGGAGCCGCTGAAAGGTCTGGTTGCCGAACGTCAGATCGCTCTTCCGCTCCGCCGCGGCTTCGAGGCCGTCAGGGACTTTCCCGTCACGGGCAAACAGGTCGATGACATAGAGGCGCAACGGGCCCGGGGTCTCCAGGATGGGATCGAATGGCGCGTTCAGGGAGAATCCGCCATCGCTGAGCCATCTGCCGGCAATCTCTACCGGTGCGAATTCGGGCAGGAAGCCGCAACTGGCCAGAATGTGATCCATCTCGATCTGCACTGAAGTGGAGTCGAACAGGACAGGGTCGCCGCTCTCGAGATCGGTGGCGCAGATGGTGATGCGGGGATCGCCGCTGTTGAGGCGCCCAAAATCGATCAAGCGCATCAGGCGTTCGCGCGTCGGGCCGAGATCGTAGAGGCCGCCGAAGTGAGATGTCGGCATCGGCAGGCGGGGATGAAAGAAACCGGCCTGGCCGAACAGGCGGGTATTGATCGCGTTGAGCCACGCGTACGGATGTCGGCTGACATTCGGCGCTTGCGACGGTCCGTTTGCGGCATGCCAATAGCTGCGCAAATTCTGCAGTCGATCGGCACCGGGGCTTCCGGCGATCAGTGCCGCCGTGATCGCGCCCGCCGATGAACCGGTGACCCAGTCGAGCGGCAGCGAGAGGCTGGCGAACGCTTCGAAGGCTCCGCCGTGGTAGGCGCCAAGCCCGAGGCCGCCGGCGAAGACGATTGCGGTGAGCGGTTGGTCCGGGGCCATGGCGCGGCTCGGCTCGGCGGAGTAGTTCAATCAGGATAAGCCGACCCCTCGCCCTCGCTCACCGATATCCGCGATAGCGGCGTGCAAAGGCGTAGCGCGGATTGATTCCGCAATAGGCTTGCGTGCCCGATGCGCTCGCCATGCATTGCGCGTAACTGGCGAATTGGCAGTTGCCGGGATAGCCCCAGATGCGGCCTTGAAGGCAATAGCGGTCTTGGGCGACGGCGGAAGTCGAGGCGCCGAAGCTTGCCAGGATGGTGAGGGCCGCGGCTGCCGTGAGCAATCTGAGTTTCATGCAAATCTCCAATTTCGAGATTGAACGTCGCGCATGCACCGGCGTTCCAAAGTGCCCGGCACAGCACGCATGCTCGGATTTGAAGCAAGGCCTTACCCTGTGTGAAGCCGCGGTGGGGAGGTTGCTGAAGCTTCGCAGCCTCGCCTTCCTCGGCGTCGACCGCTAGTTCGCCGTCTCGACCCCGGCGTCCTTGATCACCTTCGCCCATTTGGCGGTCTCGTCCGCAATGAATGAGCGAAAATGCTCGGGTCCGTCGCCAACCAGCGTTGCGCCTTGCTGGGCGAGCTTCTCCTTCACCGCGGGATCCGCCATGGCCTTGGTCGCGAGGTCATGCAGCGCGGTGACGATCTCCTTCGGCGTGCCCTTGGGGGCGACCATGCCGTACCAGTTCTCGATGCGCAGATCGGGAAAGCCCGCTTCCTTCGTGGTCGGCACATCGGGTGCGGTGGGGGCGCGCTCCACCGATCCCACCGCGATCGGCCTCAAGGCGCCGGCCTTGACTTGCGGCAGCAGCACCGGGAGATCGAGGAACGTCATCTGCACCTGCTGGCCCAACAGATCGTTCACGGCGGGAGCGGCGCCGCGATAGGGCACGTGCACGATGTCGATCTTGGCCGTCAGCTTGAACAACTCACCCGCCAAGTGCGGCAGGCTGCCGGGCCCTGAAGAGGCGAAGTTGAGCTTTCCGGGTTGCGCCTTGGCGAGCGCAATCAATTCGCCGATGTCCTTGGCCGGCACGTTGGTCGCCACGACGAGCATTTCCGGCACGGTTGCGACCAGCGTCACCGGCGCGAGGTCGGCAAGAGTATCGTAGGCGACCTTCTCCATGCTCGGGCTGATTGCGAGCGCCCCGGCCGAAGAGATGGCGATGGTGTAGCCGTCTGGCGCGCTCTTTGCGACCGCATCGGTTCCGAGCACGCCGCCCTGGCCACCGCGATTGTCGATCAGCACCGGCTGCCCCGCCAGTTCCGACATGCGCTGGCCGATGACGCGGGCGATGATGTCGTTGGGACCGCCGGCCGGGAACGGCACGATCAGCTTGATCGGCTTTGCCGGAAAATTCTGGGCTGATGCCACGCACGGCAGCAGCAGCAACAATCCCAGGAACGATGTAGCGAGCAGCCTGCGTGAGAAGATCATGCAAGCCTCCCGCTCGCCTTCACTATTGGTTCAGCAGCTTCAGTGCTTCTTCATGAACCCTGGCGTCGCCGGCGGCGACGATGCGGCCGCCGCCCTGCGCCGGCTTGCCTTCCCAGGTGGTGACGATGCCGCCGGCACCGGTCACGATCGGGATCAGCGCCGCGATATCATAGGGCTTCAGCTCGGTCTCGACCACGAGATCGACGTGGCCGGCCGCCAGCATGCAATAGGAATAGCAATCGCCGCCATAGCGCGACAATCGTGCGCCCTGCTCGATGCGGCCGAAAACGGCGCGGTCGTGCTCGTTCATCAGCAGCGGCGAGGTGGTGTAGGTCGTCGCCTCCGACAGCGAGGCGCAGCGGCGCACCTGAAGCCGGCGCTCACTGGTCGGGCCTTTGTAGGTGGCCGAGCCGTTGTCGCCGGAAAAGCGTTCGCCGATGAAGGGCTGGTGCATCATGCCGTAGACCGGGGTGCCCTTGTGCAGGAGCGCGATCAGCGTGCCCCAGATCGGAAAGCCGCCGATGAACGACTTTGTGCCGTCGATCGGGTCGAGCACCCAGACGTAGTCGGCGTCCTCGCGCTCATTGCCGAATTCCTCGCCGACGATGCCGTGCTGAGGGAAACTGGCCTTGATCAGCCGCCGCATCACCGCCTCGGCGGCCCGGTCGGCCTCCGTGACCGGATCGAAATCCTTGGTCTTGCTCTTGTCGTCGATGGACAGGGAGGTGCGGAAGAACGGCAGGATGGTTTCGCCGGAGGCGGTCGCAAGCCGTCCAATGAAGGCTGAAAAGTCGATCACCGTCACGGCGCATCCTCAAAACGAAAGTCGGGTGAAGCTCGCATCTAGCTAGCTCAATTCGGCTCTCGCGGGCAGCGCTGTCTTGATTTGCACCCTGGTATTTTGGATGCGGAGACCGATTGCCCCAACCGCACTCCATGCGAGCCATATGCTGGCCAAATATCGATCACGGTGTTGAGAACTTAGTTCCCTATATGCCTTGTTCGTATGCAAATGACTATCAAGCTATTGAATTTCCTTATCAAAGAAGCTGAATCTGGATTTCGCTGGAAGCAATTGAGCCATGTCTTTTTGCATGGGAATCGGCTCAAAAGCCCTTGCACTTTGTGCGGCGCGGCCGCATATTGTTGCGGTGCGGTAGCGCTTGGCGTTACCGCTGCCCTCCTTGGGCGTTTCCTCCCTAGACTTGGGCCGCTTCTTCATCAGAAGCGGCCCTTTTTTCTTGGGGTCTCTGTTTTTTCTTGGGGTCTCTGTTTCGGTTTCGCGCTCATGTCTACGGAAAGCGAAAGCGCGCCCGCGCCGGATGCGGCCCCGACCAGTTGAAAGAAGTTCGTCTATTCCGCCGCGGCCTGGAACGGGCCGAGATCGCCGAACGGGATCGTGGTCGCCAGCACATCGGCAAGGATGCCGAAGTCGCTCGCCACTTGCGCAAAGCGCGGGCCGCGCTCGCGCCGCCGTTCGTCCATGTAGATGGCGCGGTTGAGTTCAAGCTGCACGGCGTGCAGCCCGCTCGCCGGGTTGCCGTAATGCTCGGTGATGAAGCCGCCGGCATAGGGCTTGTTGCGGCCGATCGAATAGCCGAGCCCGGTCATGGTTTCCTCGACCCGGTCGGGCAGCAGCGGTGTGCAGCTCGTGCCGTAACGATCGCCGATCACGATGTCGGGCCGGCGCGGCTCATCCCTGCTGACGCCGACCGACGGCATCGAATGGCAGTCGACCAGCACCACGGTGCCGAACATCTGATGCACCTTGTTGATCAGCCGGCGCAGCGCGCGATGATAGGGCTTGTACAGCGTCTCGATCCGCGCCAGCGCTTCGTCGACCAGGAGGCGGTCGCGATAGATCTCCTGGCCGTCGCCGACCACGCGCGGAATGGTGCCTAATCCCCCCGCGACCCGCATCGAGCGGGTGTTGGCGAAGCTCGGCAGGCGTCCGGTGAACATCCGGGGGTCGAGCTCATACGGTTCGCGGTTGACGTCGACAAAGGAGCGGGGAAAGTTGACCCGCACGGTTGGAAAGCCGCGCGCGCTGAGATGGCCGATCAGCTCGTCCATGAAGGAATCTTCGGAGCGCCGGAGTTGCGGCAGGTCGATCCGCGATGCCGCGAGGAATTCGTCCGGATAGGTCGAGCCGGAATGGGGCGAGTTGAAGATAACAGGCGCGCGCCACTCGGCGGGCTCCACGATCTCGAAGGCTGGCGACACCTCGCCGTCAAACCGGGTCATCTTCTCAGGCTTTGTCCCTTGTTCTCAGGCTTCGTCCCTTCACGCCGCAAGCTCTGATCCGGCAAAGCTCCGGATCGAACTGATTCGGCCGATCGAGCGGCTCTTATGTGTCGTCATTGTCCGGAATCGCAACCATTCTGCCAAGCGAAAAGATGTGATGGGCGCTGGAACATGTCTTAACTGTGCGGGCAGGCAGGCGGGGATCGGCCGCTGCGGCGGAATTGATTCACGGCTCATTCCGGTTCACAACACCCTTCGCAGCACGAGCCTGAGGGTTAAGATTTTCACCCCAAATTTACCCTCTGTCGGGCTTAGTGACCTCTGCATATCCTCTGGGGATTCGACGTTCCTGCCATGGCAAAAATCCTGCTCGCCGAAGACGACAACGACATGCGCCGTTTCCTGGTCAAGGCGCTGGAAAACGCCGGTTTTCAGGTCTCGTCCCATGACAACGGCATGGCCGCCTATCAGCGCCTCCGGGAAGAGCCGTTCGAGATGCTGCTGACCGACATCGTGATGCCGGAGATGGACGGCATCGAGCTCGCCCGCCGGGCCTCGGAACTCGATCCCGACATCAAGATCATGTTCATCACCGGCTTCGCCGCGGTCGCCCTGAATTCGGATTCGGACGCCCCCAAGAACGCCAAGGTGCTGTCGAAGCCCGTTCACCTGCGCGAATTGGTGAGCGAAGTGAACAAGATGCTGGCGGCCTAAATCGGCCTTGTTCCGTCCTTGCGCACGCTCCCTTGAGCCGTTATAGGGACCCCACCCGACGCAAGTGGACTTTTAGGGCACGTAGCTCAGCGGGAGAGCACTACCTTGACATGGTAGGGGTCACAGGTTCGATCCCTGTCGTGCCCACCACCTTCTTCAACGACTTGGGTGCCTCGCGCCTGCGGCCCGAGGGTGGTTTCCACGAGACTTCCAGGCGAGCTGAAGCTGCGCCAACCCAATCCTCAAGCGGCGCGAGAGCGTGCCTTCGTCTTTGAGGCCGCGTCCGCCGGAGTGCTGCGGGCGCCCGGGCCCGGATGCGTGTGAACCTCCTTGGCCGACAGCGGCTCGCCGCACTCCGAACACACCATCACCGGATCGAAGTCATTGCCGCATTTGCGATGCTGATGCAGCAGCGGCCTGCCGCGCTCGTCGACCATGTGGATATCGCCCCAATGCACGATCGCCATCATGATCGGATACAGATCCAGCCCCTTTTGGGTCAGGATGTATTCGTGGCGCCTGGGCGAGTCCTGGTAGGGAATGCGCCGCAAGATTCCCTGCCGCACCAGCTTCTTCAGCCGTTCGGCCAGCAGGTGGCGGGTGATTCCGAGTGCCGACTGGAAGCCCTCGAACCTGCGGGTACGCAGGAAGCACTCACGCAAGATCAGAAGCGTCCAGCGATCGCCGATCACGGCGATGGTTCGGGCCATCGAACAAGGCTCTTCCTCGAGTTCTTTCCACTTCATTCACGCACTCCAGCGCCCCGCATGCGCGCCTCGATTCGACCGCGCAGCCAGCGCGGCCCTTGGGTTCATTCTAGATAGGTACTGACTTCCAAACAATGGGTGCCGAAGCTCCCATAATCATGCAATTCGGCCACAAATTGACAGTTCTATTTTAGAACTGTAGGCTTGGTACCAACGCTGGCGCCGCAACGCTGGTATCCGCAATGCAGCTTTAAGAGATCGAACCGACCTCAACCGGGAGAGACCCGTGCAAAAGAGAAACGCAACCGTCGCAGTGATCGGAGCCGGCGACTATATCGGCGCCGAGATCGCCAGGAAGTTTGCCGCGGAGGGCTTCACGGTGTTCGCCGGCCGGCGCAATGGCGACAAGCTGGCGCCGCTCGTCGAGGAGATCGAGGCGGCAGGAGGTGAGATCCACGCCCGCTCGCTCGATGCGCGCAAGGAGGACGAGGTCATCTCTTTCCTCGATGAGGCCGACAGGCACGCGCCGCTCGAAATCTGCATCTTCAACGTCGGCGCCAACGTCAACTTTCCGATCCTCGATACGACCGAGCGCGTTTTCCGCAAGGTCTGGGAGATGGCCTGTTATTCCGGCTTTCTGGCCGGGCGCGAAGCGGCGCGGCTGATGCTGCCGCGCGGCAAGGGCAACATCTTCTTCACCGGTGCGACCGCGTCCTTGCGCGGCGGGAGCGGTTATGCCGCCTTCGCCAGTGCCAAGTTCGGCCTTCGCGCTGTCGCCCAGGCTATGGCGCGCGAGCTGGGCCCGAAGAACATTCACGTGGCGCATCTCATCATCGATTCCGGCGTCGACACCGAATGGGTGCGCCAGCGGCGCCTCGAAGCTCTCGGTCCGAACGCGCTCGACAATCCCGACCTGCTGATGCCGCCGTCCTCCGTCGCGGAATCCTATTGGCAGCTCTACCAGCAGCCGCGCAGCGCCTGGACCTTCGAGCTGGAGATCCGCCCCTTCGGCGAGAAGTGGTAGCGGTGATGGAGCTCAATCTTTCCAGCGAGGACGCTGCATTCGCGGCGGGGTGCGAGGCGTAGAAACCCGTCCGGCTCCGGTCCCCTGGAACACACCCTGGCGCTCCGGCATTGTTCCTCCATGCCGAAATCCTTCAAACGCGGCGATCACGTCAGCTGGAATTCCGAGGCCGGGCGCGTGCGCGGCCATATCCTGCGCGTCCACACCAAAGACGTCGACTACAAGGGCTACACGCACCACGCCTCGCCGGACGATCCTCAATACGAGATCAAGAGCGACAAGACCGATCACGTCGCCCTGCACAAGGGCAGGGCGTTGCGGCGGCTCAAGAGCTGAGCGGCGCAAGCGAGCTGACGAGGCGCCCCATGGCTCATCCCTTTTTCACGATCGGCCACGCGACACGCTCGATCGACGAATTCGTCGAGCTGTTGCGAGGCAGCTCGGTCACCTTCGTGGCCGATGTTCGCACCGTGCCCCGCTCGCGCACCAACCCGCAGTATAATCGCGAGACCTTGCCGCGATCGCTTGCGTCCGTTGCGATCGGCTATGAGCACCTCGCTTCGCTCGGCGGGCTGCGCAGCCGCAAGCGCGAGGTGCCGCGCGAGACCAACGCCTTCTGGCAGAACGACAGCTTCCACAATTACGCCGACCACGCCATGGGCGCGGCGTTTCACGACGGCCTCGCGCATTTGCGCGACCTCGGGCAGGCGCAACGCTGCGCCATCATGTGTGCGGAGACCTTATGGTGGCGATGTCACCGGCGGATCATCACCGATTATCTGCTCGCGGCCGGTGAGACCGTGTTTCACATTCTCGGGCCGGGACAGGTGAACGAGGCCAAAATCAACCCGGCCGCGCACATCCTGCCCGACGGCCGGCTTGATTACCCCGCGCAGGCGCCATCAACCGCGAGCGGCGCCTGACCGGATGCGGGCCGCGCCTTGCGCTCACTTATCCACGCTCACGTCAGCGGCAGCAGATGCTCCGGGATCGGCACCGGCGCGGCAGGCACCAGCGAGGCGACGGAAACGTGCGGCCAGCTCAGGCCGTTGAAATCCAGCATCACCTTTTGCGAGTATTGGATCTGCGTCGTCGCCACCCGCACGCGGCCGCCGGCAAAGGCCTTGTTCGGCACGAACGGAAGTGTGACGACGAAGCTCGGCACCAGCGGCACCGTGCCCTTTTGCAAGGGCTGGAGGATGATCGGCGGCTCGCCCGACGCGATGCGCGGCACGTCGATGTCGTAGATCACGGTCTCGATCCAGAACACCGCGTCCATCTGGAAGGCGTTGGCGTTGGCACCGTTGCCGCCCGGTGGCGGCACCGGCACGCCCTGGAGGAATGCGATGTTCGCGGTGCCGCCGGCGAAGTTTGGCGCCTGCGGATGCGGTCCCGCCGAAGCGACGGCCGGCAAGGGGCCGCCCGATAGCGGCGAGCCGGGTCTGGTCGAGGTCTCGATGACGATGGTCTGGCTGATGGTTTGATGCGCGATCTGGTTGCGCAGCACGGTGTTCGGATCGGTGATCATGGCCTGGGTGAGCTTGCCGGCGGCGATCAGCGTGGTGAGATCCTGCGGCAGCCTGCGTGTCGTCTGGTCGGCCGCGGTCTGGTTCTGGAACGTGATCTTGTTGGCGGGATTGCCGCCGAGGAACGGCGTGATTTCGATTGCTGCGATGGTCGGCTTGCCGGCGACGGCCGGGAGCGCGGTGCCTTGCGCGGTGATCGTCGTGCCGTGCGGGATCGAGGCCATGCGCGCAACGGTGAACGGCTCGTGCGGATTGGTGGTGGGCGGCACCGCGAGCCAGATGCCGGGCTCGAAATGAATGCCGACCGGTGTTCCCGTGGTCACGTCGTTGATGGTCTGGAGATACGGCACGCCGTTCAGGAAAGCATCGGCCTGCGGCCCCGAGCCGCGATTGGGAATCGAGCCGAGACTGTTCGAGAACGACATCGTCTCGTCCGTGAGGTTCAACTCCAGCACATTGTCGGGCGGGTCGGTGGTGTTGATCGGCCCCGGCATCCGGGTCGGTGTCGTCGCGCTGTCCGGCCGGAAGATCGTGTTGAACCCCTGCCCCGTGAATGTGCCGGTAAAGGCCGACAGCGGCCCGAGCGTGGGCGGCAGAGTGACAGGTCCGGCGGCGTGCGCGGCGGCGTGCGCGGCTGCCCTGAACACGCTGTCGACCTGGTGAATGGCAAAATTCGCATGCTTGTTGAAAGCGCTGGTGAGCGGCTTGGGTTCGTCCATGGGGCGTTCCTCTCGATGGCTGCAGGCGCGAGGCTGCCGTCGCTCCGCCGAACTCGGCGGGACGTCGGAATTTTTCGAAATTGATCGATCTCCAGGGGCATGTCCGTCGCAGGGATGGTTCGCCTCACCCTGCGCGGGGACTCCAACTCAGTGTTCGAGAATGAGATAATCGAGAAATAGGGGCGTGCGCCCCGTTCGCCTTGGTTACATCTTGATCATGATACAACCTGAGCGAAGCTTCGAGTGTGTTCCATTTCACAGGCGGGCCGCCCATGAGCATATCTGTCATCGAACAGGCAAAGATCCAGGCGCAGGTCCTGGTGCCGCTGGTCAAAGCGCTGCACGCCGAACTCGGCGAGGCGCGTGCAAACGCGCTGGTGCGCAGGACGCTCGGCGATCTCTATCGCCGCTTCGGTGAGGAATTCTGGCACGCCAAGAGCGAGACCAATCTCGCCGCGGCGGTGTCGTCGGCATTCAAGACTTATGCCCGCGATGATGCACTCGCCTATCACGTGATCGAACAGAACCAGGACGTTTTCGCGTTCGACGTGAAGCGCTGCGCCTATGCCGAGTTCTACAAGGCGCTAGGCGAACCGGAGCTTGGCTTTCTCCTGATCTGCACCGCCGATTTCGCCACCGCGCAAGGGTTCGGCCCGGATATCAGCCTCACGCGCACGCAGACCATCATGCAAGGCGCCGATCATTGCGACTTCCGCTACCGGCGCCTTCCGGATGGATCAAACGAAAGAGAGCGTGAATGACGCGAACGACTTGTGTTGCCCTGACAGTCTTGGTGCTGATGGCATCAGGCGCGGAGGCCGCCATCATCGACTGGCAGGCCGAGCTTCAGCGCTGCCGCGCGCTGCGCGAGACCGTGGCGCCGCTGCTTCAGGCCGGCGAGGGGATATCCGCGGTGGGGCGCTCCAATCGATCCGTCCGTCGCTGCATCTGGATCCAGCGCATGGCCGTGCGCAAGAAAGTCCCGGGCGCGGAGCGGTGGTAGCAGGGCTGTCAATTGCGCCTGAGCAACAAGTCCTTCAACCCGGTCGGATAGAGGCGCGGGCCGCCTTCGATGTCGAGATCGGCGAGATCGAACCAGCGGGCGACGATCTCCTTTCCGTTGTCCTCGCGGAAGTCGATGCGGTCCTGGCCGCTGAAGGCGTGTCGTGGAAACGCGATTTCGGCGATGAACATCACTTCGTGTCCGGTCGCCCCCTCGTGGACGAAGATGTTCTCCATCATCAGCGGCGCGCCGATAATGGTGACATCAATGCCCAGCTCTTCATTGAACTCGCGTGCGAGCGCGGCCTGCCAGCTCTCGCCGAACTCGATTTCGCCGCCGAGGGGGCGAACGCCCTTGATCCGCCCCGCATCGTCGCGCACCTCGGCCGCGAGCAGACGCCCGGCGCGCCAGTGCAGGCCGATCGCGACGACCCGGATATGGGAATGAGGGCGCCATGTGGTCATGGCGCATGGTTAGACGTCTTTGGGCCCCGTCGCAATCGCCGCCTCGGCTCAGGTCTCGCCGTGCCATTGCAAGGCCGGTGCGGAGACATCAGGCAGGCCCAGGAGATTGATGGCACGGCAGGCGATCTGGTCGATGACCTCGTTCAGCGATTGCGGCTTCAAATAGAACGCAGGCAGCGGCGGAGCGATGATCGCGCCGATCTCGGTCGCCTGCACCATCGTGCGTAAGTGCCCGAGATGCAGTGGGCTCTCGCGCACCAAAAGCACCAGGCGCCGGCGCTCCTTGAGCTGTACGTCGGCGGCGCGCACCAAGAGATTGTCGAGCTGCCCCCAGGCGATCGCCGACAGCGTGCGGATCGAGCACGGCGCGACGATCATGCCGCCGATCGGAAACGAGCCGCTGGCGATGCAGGCGCCGATGTCCGATGGCGCGTGATCGCGAAAGGCGAGGCCGCGCAGCCGCGGCAGCGCATCGGCCCCGATCTCCTCGGTAAACGTTCGCTCGCCGGCCGGCGAGATCACCAGATGCACCACGCAAGCCGGATGCTCCGCGAGCCGCTCGACGATACGCATGCCGATCGCAGCGCCTGAGGCGCCGCTGATGCCGACGATCACGCCGTGCCGCGCGCTCATGCCGGTTTCCGGAGTCCGCTCAGTCCAAGCACAGGCCACATCGCATCGACCCTGGCGATCACGGCCGGATCCATCGCCAGCGGCGCGCCCCAGGCCCGCTCCGTCTCGGGCGGCATCTTCGTGGTGGCATCGATCCCGAGCTTGCCGCCGAGCCCGGATTTCGGCGAGGCGAAGTCGAGATAGTCGATCGGCGTGTCAGTGAGCGTGACGAGATCGCGCGAGCTGTCACTCCGCGTCGCGACGGCCCACATCACCTCGCGCCAGTCGCGGACGTCGATGTCGTCGTCGACCACGATCAGGAACTTTGTATAGTTGAACTGCGGCAGCATGGACCACAGGCCCAGCATCAGGCGCCGTGCCTGGCCGGGATAGCGCTTCTTGATGGATGCGATGGCGACCCGGTAGGAGCATGTCTCCGGCGGCAGCCAGCAATCGGTCACCTCGGGGAATTGCTGCTTGATCAGTGGCACGAACAATTCATTCAGGGCTTCGCCGATCCGCGACGGCTCGTCGGGCGCCCGGCCCGTGAAGGTTGATAGATAGATCGGCTGCTGCCGCGAGGTGATCGCGGTGACCTTGAGCACCGGAAACTCCTCGACCGAATTGTAGTAGCCGGTGTGGTCGCCGTAGGGCCCCTCCGCAGCGGTTTCGGTGGCCGACACAAAACCTTCAACGACGATCTCGGCCGTCGCGGGGACTTCGAGCGGCACGGTGAGACATGGCGTCAGCTCTGGCCGCTCGCCGCGGAGGATGCCGGCGAAGCGCAGCTCGGAGATGGTCTCGGGCAGCGGCAGCACGGCGGCGAGGATGGTCGCGGGGTCGGCGCCGATCACGATCGCAACCGGCATGTCGCGTCCACGCGCCTTCCATTGCTGATGATGCCGCGCGCCGCCGCGATGCGCGAGCCAGCGGATGATGGCGCGGTCGCGGCCGAGGATCTGCATGCGATAGACGCCGACATTCTCCTCCTGGTCCGATGCCGCCGTGTCAGGAGGGGTGGTGATCACCAGCGGCCAAGTGATCAGCGGCGCGGGCTCGCCCGGCCAGCAGATCTGCGCCGGCAGTCTTGCAAGATCGATGTCCTCGCCCATCACGGCGCGATCCTGCACCGGCGCGGCGGCACGCGATCGTGGCCGGGTCGCGAGCGCGGCGCGCGCCAGCGGCAGCTTGTGCCAGGCGTCGCGAATGCCGTGCGGGGGACGCGGCGCACGCAGCTCGGCCATCATCGTACCGAGTTCGCCGAGCCTGTCGGGCGTGATGCCCATGCCCCATGCGGTCCGCTCCACCGTGCCGAACAGATTGGTCAGCAGCGGCATGCCGGATGGTAGGCCGTCGGCCTTGACCGGCCGCTCGAACAATAGTGCAGGGCCGTTCTCGCCGATGACACGGCGGTGAATCTCCGTGATCTCGTGAACCACGGAGACGGGCTCGCGAATGCGTCGCAACTGGCCCTTGCCTTCAAGGAAACGCACGAAGTCGGACAGATCGCGAAGGCGCGGAACATCACGTTGCAAGCGGAAACTCTCCCGAAAGGACGAAAGCTAGCCGGCGTGATTTTGCTCTTCATTGTTCCCGGTCAAATACATCGGCGCGCAATCGGCTCAGATGATCCCATGAGTCATTCGTCCAGTCATTCGTCCGTCGCGTCCCGCCCCTTGCCGACCATCCCGCCGCTTCTCGCCCTCGCGATCCGTCCTTTGCCGCTGTTGCCGCTGCAACTTGCTCTCAGCGGCTTCCTGCAGAGGATTCTCAGGCGCCACCCCGGCCTGCTCGACAGGCTCGGCGAACATCGGCGCGCGCGGTTCGGGATCAAGCCGGTGGACCTGCCGTTTGCGTTCGTCGTCGAGGCCGCCCCACCGCGGCTTCTGGTGGTGCGCGAGCTGCCGCAAAGTCTCGACGCTCGCATCTCCGCCTCGCTTGCGAATCTGCTTGCCCTGGTCGAGGGCCGGGTGGATGGCGATGCGCTGATGTTCTCGCGTCAGCTCGGAATCGAAGGCGACATGGAGGCGGTGCTCGCCCTGCGCAATGCGATCGACGATGCCGGGCTCGATCTCGCCGGAGAATTGGCCTCCCTGTTCGGTCCGCTGGGTGAGCCGGCGCGGCGCTCGTTCGAGCTCGCGCGGGACAGGCTGACCGGCTCGCCCGGGGTGCAAAGGTGATGGAGCTGATCTGTCCCGCCGGCACGCCGGCTGCACTGCGGAGCGCGATCGAGGCCGGCGCGGATGCCGTCTATTGCGGCTTCAACGACGAGACCAATGCGCGCAATTTTCCCGGGCTGAACTTCAGCCGCGACGAGCTGCGCAAGGGCATCGCGTTCGCCCACGACCGCGGCGCGCGCATCCTCGTCGCCATCAATACGTTTCCGCGCGCCTCGGCTACCGCGCTCTGGCGACGTGCCGTCGATGATGCCGTCGAAGCCGGGGCGGACGCGCTGATCGTCGCCGACATCGGGCTGATGGACTATGTCGCACGACGTCATCCGAACCAGCGGCTCCATGTCTCGGTGCAGGCGGCGGCCGCCAACCCCGATGCCATCGCCTTCTATGTCGAAACCTTCGGTGCGCGCCGCGTCGTGCTGCCGCGCGTGCTCAGTGTCGCGGAGATCGCCGAGATCACCCGCGAGACTGCTTGCGAGACCGAGGTCTTCGTTTTCGGCGGCCTCTGTGTGATGGCGGAAGGGCGCTGCTCGCTGTCGTCCTATGCCACCGGAAAATCGCCGAACATGCAGGGCGTCTGCTCGCCGGCGAGCCACGTCGCCTATGAGGAAACCGCGAAGGGGACGACATCGAGGCTCGGCGGCTTCACCATCAACCGCTTCGCCCGGCGAGAAGCGGCCGGCTATCCGACCCTGTGCAAGGGCCGCTTCTCCACCGCCCTCGGCGATGGCTACATCTTCGAGGATCCGGTCAGTCTCGACGCGACGACGCTGCTTCGCGGTCTGCAAAGCGCCGGCGTCGCCGCGCTGAAGATCGAGGGGCGCCAGCGCGGACGCGCCTATATCGAGAACGTGGTCCGCCATTTCCGCCGCGCGCTCGATACGCTGGAGGATGGCAGCGAAGCCGATATCGTCAGCCTGAAGCCATTCACCGAAGGCCAGGCCTCCACGCTCGGCGCCTATCGCAAGACATGGCGGTGACCGATGCCGGGTTCGAATGGGAGAAACCCGATGCAGCTTAGTCTCGGGCCGGTCCTCTACAATTGGGCGCCGGAACGCTGGCGCGACTTCTATTTCCGGATCGCCGACGAGGCGCCGATCGACGTCGTGTCGGTGGGCGAGGTCGTGTGCTCGAAACGGGCGCCGTTCTTCGCGGAGCACCTTCCCGATGTGATCGAGCGTCTGCAGCAGGCCGGCAAGCAGGTCCTGCTGGGTTCGCTGATCCTGGTGTCGCTGCGGCGCGAGCGGCGCCAGACCGAGGAGCTCTGTGCAACTGACGGCGCATTGGTCGAGGTGAACGACCTGACCTGTCTTCGGTCGATCAAGGGGCGGCCGCATGCGATCGGCCCTTACGTCAACATCTACAACGAGACCAGCGCCGCCTTTCACGTCCACCAGGGCGCGAGGCGCATCTGTCTGCCGCCCGAGCTGCCGCTCTCGTCGGCGGCGGTGATCGCCACGGCGATCCCCGAGGCTTTGATCGAGGTGTTCGCTTTCGGTCGGGTGCCGCTGGCGATCGCGGGGCGCTGCTATCACGCGCGGCTGCACAAGCTCTCCAAGGACAATTGCCGCTTCGTCTGCGAAAAGGACCCGGACGGGCTCGCGCTGAAGACGCTCGACCAGCAGGATTTCCTGACGATCAACGGCGTCCAGACCCTGTCGCATGCCTGCACCAATCTCATCGGCGACATCGAAGGCTTGCGCGAGGCAGGCATCGGCTCGCTGCGCCTGTCGCCGCAGGATTGCGACATGGTCGCAGTCGCCAGGACCTTTCGCGACGTGCTCGACGGGCAGCGATCAGCCGAAGATGCCCGCGGCCGCCTGGCCGAGCTCTATCCCGGAGTCGCCTTTACCAATGGCTTCCTCCGCGGTCAGGCCGGCTTTTCCTTCGCGCCAGCCTAGCCGCACCTAGCTCACGAGATATTTCTTCACCGCCGCCTCGTCCCAAGCGAGGCCGTTGCCGGGCTCCTCGCCCGGCAGCGCAAAGCCGTCCTTGATCTTCAGCCGGCTCGCCAGCACCGCGTCGGCCCAGTCGACATATTCCAGCCAATGCGCCGATGGCGTCACGCAGAGCAGCTGCGCACTCACTTCCGAGAACAGATGCGTCGACATCTCGATGCCGGCGGCGTGGGCGAGCGCAGCGGCCCGCAGCCACCCCGTGACGCCGCCGATGCGCTGCACGTCGGGCATCACGTAGTCGCAGGCCTCGGCTGACAGCGCGGCCTGCATCGAAAACGCGCTGTCAAAATTCTCGCCGATCTGGACCGGCGTCCGCAGCGCATCCGCGATCCGGGCGCAGCCGGCATAGTCGTCGTGGCGGATCGGTTCCTCGATCCAGCTCAGGCCTTCATCGTCGAGCATCTCGCCGCGGTGGATCGCCTCGGTCACCGTCAGTGCCTGGTTGTAGTCGCACATCAGCGTCACCTCGTCGCCGACGGCCTTGCGCACCGCCCGGACCACCGCGAGGTCCTCCCTTGCGTCGGGCCGCCCGAGGCGGATCTTGGCGGCGTGAAAACCTTCGGCCAGCAGCTTGTGCGCCTCATCGACAGCCGCGCCCGCCGGCATGATGCCGAGCCCCTTTGAATTGTAGGCCTTGACCGGCTTCGGCGCGCCGCCGAGCAGGCGCGCCAGCGGCAAACCCCGACTGCGGGCCAGCGCGTCCCAGGCCGCCATGTCGATGCCCGATTGCGCCATGCGCTGAAGGCCGGCAAGCCCGAGCAGCGTGAAGTGCCGGGTCAGCTTGCGCTCGACCTCGAACGGCAGCAGTTCGTCGCCGGCGACCAGGTCCGACATCTCCGTGACCATGGCGCTAAGCGGCCTCAGGGCCGACGGCGTGATCGAGAACAGATAGGCGTGGCCGACCGCGCCCTGGTCGGTCTCGCAGTCGATCAGCACCAGCGGCGCCTTGGCGACCGCCCCGGTCGAGGTCAGAAGCGGCAGGTTCAGCGGCACGATCACGGGGCGGGCGTTGAAGCGCCGGATGCGGATGGTCTCGGTCATGGCTCTCGGTCCGGATTATCAATGCTGGTTGATGGCGATCTTGAACATTGGTCATCAAACCAAAAGCGGCTTGCCGCGACCACCATAAAAGGGGGTTGCGCGGGCGCGCGTTTATTGGCTCTGTGCCGGGCGCATACCGTGCCGCAGAATTCCCCGGATTTACGACAAAACGCACAGAACGGAGTCGTCAAGTGAAACAAGAGATCGCCGAGGAGCAGCGCAAGCGCGGCATCCTGACCGGCGCGGTGATCGCCTTCCTCCTGCTCGCGTTGCCGCTCGCCGTCTGGCTTGACTTGACCGAGCTGAGCAAGACGGCGCTGCGCCGGCAGGCCATCGATCTCAATTCCGTCATCACCAGCGTGCGAAGCTATTATGCCTCCAACGTGGTCGGGCGCATCCTTGCCAACCCCGGCGGCACGACCAAGGTCGTGCACAATTACGAAGCCGTTCCCGGCGCGGTCCCGATTCCCGCGACGCTGTCGCTGGAGCTCGGCCGGGTGATCGGCGCCCAGCAGGAGAACATCACCTACCGCTTCGTCTCGGACTTCCCGTTCCAGAACCGCGCTCCGCACCAGCTCGACAAGTTCGAGAAGGAGGCGCTGGCAGCGCTGCGCGCCGATCCCGAGCAGAAGATCGTGGACACCGAGACTTCGCTGTTCTCCGACAAGGTCCGCCTGGTCGCCCCTGTGACGATGGGGCCGGCCTGCGTCAGCTGCCACAACAGCCACCCCGAAAGCCCGAAGAAGGACTGGAAGGTCGGGGATATCAGAGGCATCCAGGAGGTCATCATCGCCCAGCCGATCGCCGCCAACATCTTCTCCTTCAAGTTCCTGCTGGCCTATTTCCTGATCGCCGCCGGCTGCGGCCTGTCGTTCCTCTCGCTGCAGCGCCGCCAGGCCAGCCGCATCAAGGGCATGAACAAGGAGCTCGAATCCGCCAACGACTTCCTGGCCTCGCTCTCGATGAAGATCTCGCGCTACATCCCGCCGCAGGTCTACAAGAGCATCTTCTCCGGCCAGAAGGACGTCACCATCCACACCGAGCGCAAGAAGCTCACGATCTTCTTCTCCGATATCCAGAACTTCACCGCGACCACCGAGCGGCTGCAGCCGGAGTTGCTGACCCAGCTGCTCAACGAATATTTCACCGAGATGTCGGCGATTGCGCATGAGCACGGCGGCACCGTCGACAAGTTCATCGGCGATGCCATGCTGATCTTCTTCGGCGACCCCGAGACCAAGGGCGACCGGGCGGACGCAGAGGCCTGCCTGCGGATGGCCTGGCGCATGCAGCAGCGTCTCACCGAGCTCAATGCGAAATGGCGGGCCTCCGGCATCGAGCAGCCGTTCCGCTCGCGCATGGGCATCAATTCAGGCTATTGCAACGTAGGCAATTTCGGCAGCAGCGACCGCATGGATTACACCATCATCGGCGCGGAAGCGAACCTCGCCGCACGGCTGCAATCGATCGCCGAGCCCGGCGGGATCGTGCTGAGCTACGAGACCTTTGCCCTCGTCAGCGACATCGTCCGCGCGCACGCGCTGCCCGCGATCACCATGAAGGGCATCAGCCGCGAGATCATTCCCTATTCGGTCGATGCGCTGAGCGACGCTGCGTCGGAGCAGAGCGGCGTCATCACCGAGCGCGCGCCGGGGCTCGAGCTCTATCTCGATCCGGCCGTGGTGAAATCGGGTGATGCGGCGCGGGTCCGCTCGCTGCTGGAGAGCGCGCTGGCTTCGCTGAAGCCGGCGTGAGGGGTGCGGCGTTCGGTTGAGAGTCCCTTTGTGGTACCCCTCTCCCTAACCCTCCCCCACAAGGGGGGAGGGAATGCACCTTTCGTGTGGTGACTGACTTTGATTTGATCGCGGGCAAGAGATGAGCCCAAATCAGAGCCCCGAGCATAACTGCGCTCCCTCCCCCCTTGTGGGGGAGGGCGGGGGAGAGGGGTGGCCCAGCAAACGGTGCGAGTGAGCGCCCGCGCGGCCCCGCTACGGCAGCCCCCTTGCCTCCAGCTGATGCACCAATAGCAGCGTCGGCTCGGCGAGGCTGTCGCCGGAGCCGTCGAGGCCGAAGGCCGACGCGATGCCGTCGTGGCTGCGCAGGATCGTGCTGCGCGGGCAGTGGCCGGCGCCGCAGAGCGTCTTCTGCAGGGTCTCGCCTTGCGCGATCAGCTTCGCCGGATCATTGGCGGCCCAGGCCAGCAGGATCGGCTCTTCGACATTGAGGATGCCGGGAAACACCGACCGCTTGTCGTACAGGCTGGTGTCGGTGCCGAAATAGGCCTTCTCGCTGTCGCTGGCGTCCTTGCCGACGCGATAGATGCCTGAGACCAGCACCACGGCGGCGGCATCGGCGCGGTCGGCCTGCAACTCGGGATGCGCCAGCAGGCTCGCGACATGGAAAGCGCCGGCGCCGTAGCCGACCGCGACGATCTCGCGGGCGTCGCCGTTGAACAGGTCGATATTGCCGTGGACCCAGGACAATGCCGCCGCCACGTCGGCCGCGCCTTTCGGCCAGGTGGCCGCCGGCGCGAGGCGATAGTTCACGCGCACCCCGATCATGCCATTGCGTGCGGCAAAGCACATCGCCGCGTCCTGGATGTCGCGGGACAGTTCCGGCGCGCCGCGGTCGCCGGTAAACGTGTCGCCCGTCACGAACAGCAGCACCGGTCGCGGCGTGTCCGCCTTGGTGACATCGCTGGTTGCGACGTCGAGCACATTGGCCTCGCTGTCGCCATAGCGCAGGCCCCGCGAGAAGGTGACCTGCTCGCACAGCCGCGCGACGCCGCCGGCGGTGGTGTCGCTATCGGTGAGACCCGTCAGGACAAGATCGGAAGGAGTGGCCGGACGCGCCGGCAGCGGGCCATGTGCCGAGGCCGCCGTTAAGGTCAAAACAAGGAAAAATGCGAGGCAATTCTTGATCATGGCGGTGCCGGACTTGTGCGCTCCCTATTGGGGCGCTCGCCTTACGAGTTCGTGTTGTTGGTTGATCTTGCGGCGATTTCACGGCACGCTCGCTTCGCCCTTTGCTTCCGTTCATTTCCGGCTGGAATGCACAATCCGCGCCGTGGGGCGCGGCGGCCGTTCTACTGTGCATGGGGTTGTTTTCGCGTTTTTGGTCCGTCAGGCTGCTTCATCGTCCGGAACGTGACCGAGTAGCGCCGTGCCTCCACCGGCGGGATGCTGTGCTCCCATTGCGAGCGCGCCTCGCCTTCCATCATGTAGAGCGAGCGGGGCAGGGCCACGAGCGTGTGGCGCTGCCATGTCTCGTCATTGCGGCGGCGGAAGCGGAATTTGCACGGAGAGCCCAGCGAGAGGCCGAGGATCTCCTTGAAGTGCGGTTTGTCGCGGTGCCAGCCGATCCCGACGCCGACGTCGTACTCGGTGCACAGCACCTGCCGCACGCTGCCGTCGGCGAGGCCCGCCCATGCCTCGGCTCGACGCGCGACCGGCCGCACCCAGTCCGGGATCGGCTCGGCCCCGGTCAGCCGCTGCTGCGAATAATCGTATTGGTAGCCGAACCACGCCACCCGGCGGTTGCCCTCGAACGCGCCGAACTGAAAGCGCTGCAGCGGCAATGCTGCGATGCGGCCGATCAGCTCCTGCTCGACAGCGGCGTCGATGAAATTGTCCGTATAGCGCAAGCCCGCCGGCCCCGCCTGCGGTTCGCTGAACAAGCCAAGCTGTGTCATTCCTCGCATTTCCGTGATGGAACCTGATGGCGTCTGGTGCGACTTATCTATGACGCGGAGAGTGATGTGCGAGGCTGTCATGGCAGAGAAGCATTCCGCCGATCCGGTAGAGATCATGCGGGCGACCGGTCATCCTGAACTGGAATACGCCGCCGGCTGGACCATTGCCGGTCTGGTCACCATCGGCACCATCGTCGCCGCCTGGGTGTTCGCGATCTAGGCGACAGGGAATTGGAGCTCGAAGACTACGCCCTCGTCAGAGGGCTTGAGCCGGATCGAGCCGCCATGGCTCGCCATCTCTACGTCACCCGGCACAACATCCGCGGGCGGACGATCGATGCGCTGCGTGCCGAGATCGCGGCGCTCCAGGACATCAGGCGCCCCCGATGCCTCCATGCTGCGGGCGAGTGCGGCACGGTTGGCCAGGGGCTTTCCGGTCGAGCAGGCGCGAGCGGCCTCGCAGGCTGTCAGCATCGCCGGTCGAAACTAGCGTTTCGCATACCGGCGATCGACGAAGGCCGGCCCGTGCAGTGGCACGAGACGGCCGGGTTGATTGCGTCCGCGTCCGGGGCGCTTCCTATTCGGCCTGCTCAAGTGCGGCGGGCATCTTCGCCACCGACATCAGCGACCGCGCCACCTGATTGAGCAGAAGATCGGCGTTCTCCTCTTCGGCAAGGGATTTGGAGAGCAGCGCGACGACCGCGCTGTGCCGGAGCTGCTGCGCGAGGTTGCGTGCCGTGGTGTAGCCGGCCATCTCGTAATGTTCGACGCGTTGGGCGGCCCCGATCAGCGCAAGGTCGGCGGCGGCGTCCTCCTTCTCTTCGCCTTCGCTCATGACCTCCTGGCCTTCCTCGATCAGGCCCATCATGCCCTTGCAGGGCTTGGCACGTGCATTTTCGCCGAGCAGCTCGAAGCATTCGTTGATGCGTTCGATCTGGTTTTCGGTTTCGGCCAGATGCTGCTCGAACAGTTCCCGCAATTGGTCGAACCGTGCCGATTGCGCCATCTTCGGCAGCGCCTTGGTCAGCTGCTTCTCCGCATGAAGAATGTCACGCAGCTCGTGGAGAAGAAGATCGGTCAGCCCGGCCTCGTCGACCGGCGGCGAACTCTCCGCGACGATCGGCGTGGCGGCGCCGGGATCGGAAGACTGAAGTGCAGGCGATTCCGTGAACACCCAGTCTTCTCCCTCGTTCCAGGGACCGCGGGTGTCGATTTCGCCGTGATCGCCGCTGCCGGTGGAATCGTTGAAGTACTGGTTCACGAGGCCGGGCGTCGGCGCGATCCTGCCGATGCTGAAGGCGGGCTTCGACAGGCTTTCCAGCGCGCGCGAGAAAGCCTTCATATGCGTGATTTCCCGCGTCATCAGGAATTGCAATGCATCCTTGCTGCCGGCGTCGTCGCAGAAATTGATCAGCCGTTCGTAGACGATCTTCGCACGCGCCTCGGCGGCGATGTTGCTGCGGAGATCGACGTCGAGCTCGCCGGTGATCTTGAGATAGTCGGCGGTCCAGGGGTTCCCTTGCGAGTTGAACAAATTGACACCTCCGCCGCCGGCAATGGCGATGAGCGGATCGGCTTCGGCAGCCTGACGGTCGTTTCGCGACGGCGCAAGATGCATCCGCGCCAGGCATCCGACGACCTCGAGATGGCTGAGCTCTTCGGTGCCGATATCCATCAAAAGGTCCTTGCGGTCGGGATCTTCGCAATTCAGCCCTTGAATCGAATATTGCATGGCGGCTGCGAGTTCCCCGTTCGCGCCGCCGAACTGCTCGAGCAGCATATTGCCGAAGCGGGGATCGGGTTCGTCGACGCGCACGGTGAACATCAGCTTCTTGACATGGTGATACATGGGGGCGGCTCGCGTTCTGAGGGAAACGATGCGCGACAACCACCGTTGGGAACGATCGTTCCTAAGTCATCTCCAGACATATCGAGGTGCGTAGCGGCCGAACGCTTATGGCGTCACTGCTCTCCGGCTGACGGCGCGTGGCGCAGTCAATTCCTTCCACGTCGAGTTGGCGACGTGCACCGGCGAGAAAGCCGGCCGCTCCACATAATGCCCATCGCCCGCCTCGGCACGGAGATCGCCATCTTTCCACACGATGCGACCGCGCGAGATTGTCGCAGCAGGCCCGCCGGTGCAGGCGAAGCCTTCGAACACATTGTAGTCGATCCGGCTCATCTGCCGCTTCGCGCTGATGGTCTTCGTCACCTTGGGATCCCACACCACGAGATCGGCATCCGATCCGACGGCGACCGCACCCTTGCGTGGATAGATGTTGAGGATGCGGGCTATGTTCGCCGAGGTGACCGCAACGAATTCTTCCTTGGTCAGCCGCCCCGTCGCGACGCCGGCGGTCCACAGCAGCGCCAGGCGATCTTCGAGGCCTCCGGTGCCGTTCGGGATTTTCCTGAAGTCGCCGCGACCAAAGCGCTTCTGCTCGGTCGTGAAGGCGCAGTGATCGGTCGCAACCACTTGCAGCGAGCCGGCTTGCAGGCCGGCCCACAGGCTGACCTGATGCGACTTGTCGCGGAACGGCGGTGACATCACCCGCTGCGCGGAATGATCCCAGTCCTTGTTCTGATATTCGCCGGCATCGAGCAGCAGGTGCTGGATCAGCGGCTCGCCATAGACGCGCTTTCCCGCGGCGCGTGCGCGCGCAATCGCTTCATGTGCCTCGCGGCAGCTGGTGTGCACGATATAAACAGGGGTGCCTGTCATATCCGCGATCATGATGGCGCGGTTGGTGACTTCGCCTTCGACTTCCGGCGGCCGTGAATAGGCGTGGCCCTCGGGGCCGGTGATGCCGCGCGCGATCAGCGCCTCCTGCATCAGCGCAACGACGTCGCCGTTCTCCGCGTGCACCACCGGCATGGCACCGAGGTGAGCGCAACGCGCGAATGAATTGTAGAGCTCGTCGTCGTTCACCATCAGCGCGCCCTTGTAGGCCATGAAATGCTTGAAGGTGTTGATGCCGTAGGTTTTGACCACCGTCTCCATCTCGTCATAAATCTGCTTCGACCACGACGTCACCGCCATATGGAACCCGTAGTCGGCGGCAGCCTTCTCGGACTTGTGGCGCCACTCCTGATAAGCCGCGAGCATCGACTGGCCGGGATCGGGCAGGCAGAAATCCACCACCATAGTAGTGCCGCCGGTCAGGGCCGCCTTGGTGCCCGATTCGAAGTCGTCGGCAGTGACGGTGCCCATGAACGGCATTTCGAGATGCGTGTGCGGATCGATGCCGCCCGGAATGACATAGGCGCCGCCGGCGTCGATGATCTCCGCGCCTGTGGGCGCTGCGATCGATGCGCCGATCGCGACGATGCTGCCGCCCTCGATCAGCACGTCCGCACGGCGCGAATGATCATGATTGACGACAGTGCCGCCGCGGATGAGGAGGGACATGGGAACTCCGGGGAAAGGGAGAGAGCAGAACGCGGCGAGGCTATGCGGGCCGATCGCGATGCGACAGGCGAAATTTTAGTCAACCCCCGCTCGGCTGCTGCGCCGCCCGCCGCATCTCATCATGAAGGACGATGCCGCGCCTCGCGCGATGTCGGCCTCACCTCATATCGCGCCTGCGAAATGCAACCGAGCCATGACGGATCACACATGTCCGCGCCCTTGCGCGTCGGCACGGGCCGGCGCAGTCTGGGTTCGCGGCGCAAGGAACGTCGCCAACAAAGACGTGCTACAAAGACTTGGCGAGGAAGCATCCATGGCGGTGACGCGGATCGACTGCGACATCCACCCGGCCGTTGGCGGCACGCGCACGACGCTGCTGCCCTATCTCAGTGATCACTGGAAAGAGCAGGTGGTGAGCCGCGCCATCGACGGTCTCGATCTCACCTCCTATCCGCCAAGCATGCCGCTCACCGGCCGCGCCGACTGGCGGCCAGCCAATGGCGCCAGGCCGGGCTCGGACCTTGCCATGGTGCAGAGGGGGGCGTTCGACCAACTCGGTGCCAGCCACGCCATCCTCAACGTGCTCTACGGCGCGCAGGCCGTGTTCGATCCGTACATGGCGGCCGACTTCTGCAAGGCCATCAACGACTGGATCGCCGCCGAATGGCTGTCGCGTGATCCGCGTCTGCGCGCGTCGATCGTCGTGCCGATGCAGGCGCCGGATCTGGCGATCGAGGAGATCGAGCGTCGTGCCGGCGACAGCAGGTTTGTCTCCATTCTGGTGCTGGCACAAGGCGAGACGCTGCTCGGCCGCCGGCATTTCTGGCCGGTCTATCAGGTCGCGGAGAAGTACAAGCTGCCGCTGGCGATCCATGCCGGCTCGCAATATCGCCAGGCGCCGAGCTCGGCCGGCTGGCCGTCGCATCGCTACGAATACTATTTCGTCGAAGCGCAGGCGTTTCAGGCGCAGATCCTGAGCCTGATCTACGAAGGCGTGTTCGGCAAATTTCCGGACCTCAAGGTCGTGCTGATGGAGTCGGGCGTGAGCTGGCTGCCAGCCTTCATGTGGCGCGCCAACAAGACCTGGCGCGGCGTCCGCGTCGAGGTGCCCTGGGTCGAGCGTGAGCCGGCATCGATCATCCGTGACAATTTCCGCGTGACCATGCAGCCGTTCGATGCACCTGCGGACGCGACAAGCGTCGCGGAGGTCATCGACCAGATCGGCTCGGACAAGATGTTCCTGTTCGCATCCGACTATCCGCACTGGCAGTTCGACGGCGATGATCCCATCCCGCCGCATCTGCCGAAGAGCATCATCGAAAAAATGTGCGTCGACAATCCGCTGGAGACGTTTCCGCGATTGTCGCTGGTCAACTAATTCAGGAGGTTCGCATGAGTGAAGTCATCGACCGTCCGCTGCGCGACGACGAGAAGCCCGCCGCATCACGGCTGCGTATCGTCGATTGCGACGTGCATCCGAGCCTGAGATCGACGGACGATCTCAACGAGTTCCTGCCGAAACGCTGGCAACAGCACCTGAAGGAATATGGCAGCCATCTGCGCACGCCCTATCTGTTCACGACGCCTTATCCGCGCTCTTCGCCGCTGATCGCGCGGCGCGATGCCTGGCCGCCGACGGGCGGGCCGCCGGGCTCGGATCTCACCTTCATGCAGAAGCAGCATCTCGATCCGCTCGACGTCGAGTTCGGAATCCTGCAGGTGCTCGATTTGTTCATCTTCTCGCAGCAGAACCTCGAATTCGGCGCCGCGATCCAGCGCGCCATCAACGACTGGCAGCTGGCGTTCTGGTCGCACCGGGATCCGCGCCTGAAGGCCTCGATCCTGGTCGGGCAGGACGGCACGGATCTGGCCATCGCCGAGATCGAGCGCTGCGCAAAGATCGGCGAATACATCCAGATCAACGTCTCGCCGCGCGCCAACGAGCCGCTCGGCCGCCGCCGCTACTGGCCGATCTACGAGCGCGCGCAGGCGCTGGATCTGCCGCTCGGCATTCATGTCGGCGGCTATGGCGGGCATCCGCCGACCGGCGGCGGCTGGCCGTCTTATTATGTCGAGGAGCACCAGTCGAATGCCCACACCATCGCGGCACAGCTTGCCAGCCTCGTCATCGAGGGCGTGCCCGAACGGTTTCCGAAGCTGAAGATCGTCTTCATCGAGGGCGGCTTCGGCTGGATCCCGTCGGCGGTGTGGCGGATGGATCAGCATTTCGAGCGCTTCCGCAGCGAGGTGCCGCACCTCAAGCGCAAGCCGTCGGAATATGTCCGTGAGAATTTCTGGTTCACGACCCAGCCGATCGACGAGCCGGACGAGGCGCGGCATCTGCGTGCGCTGATCGAATGGGTCGGCATCGACCGTCTGCTGTTCTCGTCGGACTATCCGCACTGGGACTTTGACGATCCGCGCTTCGCCTTCAAGACGCCGCTGACGGAAGTCGAGCGGAAGAAGATCTTCAGCACCAATGCCCGCGCGGTCTACAAGTTCTAAGTGCCATGGCCCGTCATATCGTCGCGTCCACGTCAGAGATCCCGCCCGGTGGCAACAAGGTCGTCGATATCGCCGGCCGCGACATCGTCGTGTTCCACGTCAATGGCGAGTTCTTTGCGCTGCTGAACCGCTGCCCGCATGAGGGCGCGCCGCTGGAGAAGGCAGCCTGCGTGGCGCGGCTGACCTCGCCGGAGCCGGGTGTCTATGAGCGTTCGCGCGTCGGCGAGATGCTGCGCTGTCCCTGGCACGGCTGGGAGTTCGACATGCGCAACGGCCAGTCCTGGTTCAATCCGAAACGCGTCAAGGTCAGGTCATATCCGGTGGCGGTCGAACGCGGCGACGAGCTCCAGAAGGGCCCGTATGTTGCCGAGACGTTTCCGGTGCATGTCGAAGACTCCTATGTGATTGTCGAACTCTAAGCCGGCATTGCCGATTGAGATTCCAACGCAAGTGAGATATGGCTCTCGCGCTTTCCAGAGGCGGAGACGAGCTTTGTCGAAACAATCCCTGCGTGAAGAGGCCGAGCGCCTGATCCGCGAATCCTTGGAAAAGAAGACCATCGTCGTCAAGCAGGGCACTACCCGCATCGAAGCGGTGTGCGGCAAGTGCGGCGCGCCAAACCGGGTTCAGGCGGAAAAAGGCCAGAGCCGCGTCAAGTTCGCCTGCAAGAATTGCGGGCACAAGCAAGAGACGCTGTAGGCGTTCGCTTAACTCCCCTCCACAAACCTCTTGAACGCATCCGCGTAGTCCGGATGCCAGCGCGACAGCGGCGGGCGGTTCTCGACGATATCGCCGGCGGCCCAGAGCATGCGCTTCTCGTCGAGCGCGCGCGGCACGTCGTTGTCAGGGCAAAGGATGTAGAAATCGCCGGTCTCGAGCCGCGCCAGCATGAAATCGACAGTCTGCTCCGGCGTCCAGGCGCCATCAGGCTTCTCGGTGCGGCCCTTGGCGGTGAGGCCCGTGAACACGAAGCCCGGGATCAGCAGATGTGCGGTGATGCGGCAGTCTTTCGTGTTGCGCAGCTCGTGCTGGAGCGCTTCCGTAAACGCCTTCACGCCGGCCTTGGAGACGTTGTAGGCGGGATCGCCGGGCGGGGTGGTAATGCCCTGCTTCGAGCCGGTGTTGATGATCAGGCCGCGCGTGCCGCGTGCGATCATGTTGGGCGTGAAGATGCGCGCGCCGTTGATGATGCCCCACATATTGACGTCGATGATGCGCTGCCAATTGTCCGGCTCGCCGAACAACGAGCTGCCCGGCTGGATGCCGGCATTGTTCATCAGCAGGTCGGTACCGCCGAATCGCGCGCCGACGGCGCGTTCCAGTTCCATCACGCTGTCGATCCGGCTGACGTCGGCTGCGGATGTCATCACATTCGCCGAGCCCGCGATCGATGACAGTTTTGTTGCAGCTTCCGCCAGCCTGTTCTCGTCGACATCGACGATACACACCTTCATTCCGGCGCGCGCGAACGCCGTGGCCGCGGCGAGACCGATGCCGGATGCGCCGCCGGTGATCACGGCGACATTGCCTTTGGCGATGACAGGATGCGGCATGGCTGTTCTCCGGAACTTGCTCTTGCTCGAGCTATCACATGGCGCTCGCACGACCCCGCACAAGTCGGCATGGCAGGGCTTCGTTCCACGCCGACTTTACGCCTTTTCGGCCCCGCTGTATCCTGCTCGACCTAACGATCCCGCCGAGGTCGAGCCCAATCAATGAATTGACAGGGAGTGCAGCCATGGCTGTGTCGCAGGCTATTCCGATCACGCGCCATCCGTTCGCCAACGGGTCCTACAAGCAGATGCTGATCGACGGCAAGTGGGTGGATGCCGCTTCCGGCAAGCGCTTCGAGACTCATAACCCCGCCACCGGCGAGCTGCTTGCAACCGTCGCCGAAGGAGACAAGGAAGACATCGACCGTGCGGTCGCCGCTGCCCGCCGTGCCTTCGAAGGACCCTGGAGCACGGTCAAGCCGTTCGAGCGGCAGAACCTGCTCCTGAAGCTCGCCGATCTCGTCGAAAAGAATTTCGACGAATTGTCCCAGCTCGACACACTCGACATGGGGGCGCCGCTCAGCCGCACCCGGGCCTATCGCCTGCGCGCCGTCGGCATGCTGCGCTATTACGCCGGCCAGGCCACCGCGATCCACGGCGAGACCATCGAGAACTCGCTGCCCGGCGAGATCTTCTCCTATACTCTGAAAGAGCCGATCGGCGTGGTCGGCGCCATCATCCCCTGGAACGGTCCACTGACTGCGACGATTTGGAAGATCGGCCCCGCCATCGCGACCGGTTGCACCGTGGTGCTCAAGCCCGCCGAAGAGGCGCCGCTGACTTCGTTGCGCATCGCCGAGCTTGCGCTGGAAGCCGGCATTCCGCCGGGCGTCGTCAATGTCGTGCCCGGCTATGGCGAAACCGCCGGCGCCGCGCTGGCGTCGCATCATGACGTCGACAAGGTCGCCTTCACCGGCTCACATGTCACGGGCCAGTCGATCATCCGCGCTTCCGCCGGCAACCTCAAGCGTGTCTCGCTCGAGCTCGGCGGCAAGTCGCCGGACATCGTGTTCGCGGACGCCGATCTCGATGCGGCCGTGCCGGGCGCGGCGATGGCGGTGTTCGCCAATTCGGGTCAGATCTGCAGCGCGGGCACCCGGCTGTTCGTCGAGCAGGCGATCTATGAGGAGTTCGTCGGCCGCGTCGCCGAGTTCGGCAAGAAGCTGCAGGTCGGCAACGGCCTCGATCCCAACGTGCAGATCGGCCCTCTGGTGTCCGAGCAGCAGCTCGAGCGCGTCACCGGCTATCTCGACATCGGCCAGAAGGAGGGGGCGCGTGCGCTGGCCGGCGGCGGCCGCGTCACCGAAGGCCCGCTTTCGAAGGGCTTCTTCGTCTCGCCGACAGTGTTCGCGGGCGTGCAGGACAACATGCGCATCGCGCAGGAGGAGATTTTCGGCCCGGTCATCTCCGCCATTGCGTTCAAGGACATGGACGAACTCGTCAAGCGTGCCAACAACACCACCTTCGGCCTCGGCTCGGGCCTGTGGACGCGTGACGTTACCAAGGCCCATGCGGTTGCAAAGCGCCTGCGTGCCGGTTCGGTGTGGGTCAATTGCTACCAGGCCATGGACCCGGCCGTGCCGTTCGGCGGCTACAAGATGAGCGGCTATGGCCGCGAGTCCGGCAAGCAGCACGTCGAGGAATATCTCAACGTGAAGGCCGTCTGGATCAAGACGGCGTAAGGCCTGTTCTCTCGCCGCATTCCACGGGAGAGATTATCTGCTTTTGCAGGGGCGGCACCTTTTCCAGGTGCGGCCCCTCGCTATATGCTTCCCATCCTTCCATCGTCATTCGGGGCCCACATGAAATTTCCGGCGTTGTTTAGACCGTTGCAACTCGGTCCGTACAAGCTCGCGCACCGCGTTGCGATGGCGCCGCTGACGCGCATGCGCGCCGAGCGCGACAGTTTTGCTCCGCGCCCGCTCAACGCCGAATATTACGGCCAGCGCGCGACCAAAGGCGGCCTGATCATCGCGGAGGCTTCGCCGGTGCTTGCGCAAGGCCGTGGCAACCCGGCAACGCCCGGCATCTATTCGGAGGCGCAGATTTCCGGCTGGCGCAAGGTGGTCGATGCCGTGCACGCCAAGGGCGGCATCATCTTCCTCCAGCTGTGGCATGTCGGTCGTGTCTCGCATTCCTCCTTCCACGGCGGGGCGCTGCCGGTCTCGGCGTCGGCGATCCCGATCAGGGCCGACGGCATGAAGGCGATGACCGCGGACGGAAAGCTCGCCGATTACGAGACGCCGCGCGCGCTGGAGACCGAGGAGGTCAAGGGCATCGTCGAGGCCTTCAGGCAGGCCGCGAAGAACGCGCTCGCCGCAGGTTTCGACGGTGTCGAGATCCACGGCGCCAATGGCTATCTGCTCGAACAGTTCCTGCAGTCGCGCAGCAACCAGCGCACCGATCAATATGGCGGCTCGATCGAGAACCGGGCGCGCCTGCTGCTCGAAGTGACGCAGGCCGCGATCGACGTCTGGGGCGCGAACCGCGTCGGCGTGCGGCTGTCGCCGCACGGCATCGCCAATGATTCGGTCGAGCCCGATCCGATGCCGCTCTACACTCACGTGGTGAAGGCGCTCGACAAGCTTGGTCTGGCCTATCTGCACTTGATCGAGCCGCGCTCCAGCGGCGCCGGCCGGGCCGATGTCCACTGGGAGAACGTGCCCTCGGCCATGGTGCTGTTCCGCCCGCACTACAGCGGTGTGCTGATGACCGCGGGCGGCTTCACCGGCGAGACCGCGAATGCGGCGATCGCCGATAGACACGCCGACATCGTCGCCTTCGGCCGCATCTTCATCTCCAATCCCGATCTGCCGCGGCGCCTCGAGCACGGCTATCCGATCACGCCGTACAACCGCGCGACCTTCTACGGCGGCGAGGAGAAGGGGTATACGGATTACCCTGTCTATGACGAGCTGGCGCCGGCGTAAGTCTCTCCCGTCATTCGGGGTTCGCGACCACGTCGCGCCCCGGAATGACGAGCTTGCTTTGTGGCGCGATCGTCACCACAATTTCCGTCATTGCGAGCGCAGCGAGGCAATCCAGGATATTTCCGCGGAGGCAGTCTGGATTGCTTCGCTGCGCTCGCAATGACGACGGAGAGAACTTCATGGCCAAAGCCGCAGCCGCCGTAGGGATCGCCACCGGTCAATGCCTCTGCGGCAAGGTCAGCTTCGAGATCGACGTCCCCGCGCGCTGGGCCTGGCACGATCACTCCGCGTCGAGCCGCCGCGCCCACGGCGCGGCTTACGCGACCTATGTCGGCAGCTGGAAGAAGCGCTTCCGCATCACATCGGGCAAGACCGCGCTGTCACGCTACGAGGACAAGGCGACCAAGACCGCGCGCAGCTTCTGCTCGCATTGCGGCACGCCGATCACCTATGAGCGTCCGCGCGGCCCGCACATGGTCAACATCCCGCGTGCGTTGTTCAAGGAACGCACCGGCCGCCAGCCGCTCTATCACATCGCGATCGAGGAGCTGCAGGAATGGACCTATACCGGCGAGCCGCTGGTGCCGCTAAAAGGCTTTCCCGGTGTGGTCTGGCAGCGCTCGAAAAAGAAGAAACGAGCGGGTGGCGAAGATCCGCTCGAACTGAGGCGGGAGGAGATGTAGCGCGTCTCGTCCACGCAACGCAGCCATGACCGCGCTTCCTTGCGCGCCTCCCAAAACTTCGGCCATCATGCCTCCGTGCTTGCGGCAACGTCCGCTTCCGGAGGAAACATGAAGAACAAGATCACCGGCCGCTCCGCCTTTCTCGCGCTGCTCAAGGACGAGGGCATCACGCATCTGTTCGGCAATCCCGGCACCACCGAGCTGCCGATCATGCATGCGCTGAAGGATCACCCTGATCTGACCTACGTGATGGCGATGCAGGAGAGCCTGGTGGTGGCGATCGCCGACGGCTACAGCCGCGCCTCGGGAAAGCTCGTCGCCTGCAACGTCCATGTCGCGCCCGGCCTCGGCAATGCGATGGGCTCGCTCTATAACGCCCAGTTCACGGGCACGCCGATGATATTGACCGCCGGCCAGCAGGAGCAGGGCCACGGGTTGATGGAGCCGGTGCTCTATGGCCCGTTGGTGCGGATGGCCGAGCCGCTGGTGAAATGGGCGGTCGAGGTGACGCGGCTGGAGGATTTGCCGCGCATCGTTCGCCGTGCCGCCAAGGTCGCGACCACGCCGCCGACCGGGCCCGTGTTCATCTCGTTACCGGGCGATATCCTCAACAGCGAAGCCGGCATTGATCTCGGCCGCTCCACCCGCATCGACGCGCGCGCAAGGCCATCGGATGGTGCGCTCAGGGCGTTCTCCGCGCGCCTGCTCAAGGCCGAACGCCCCGTGATCGTCACCATGGACGAGGTGGTGAAGAGCGATGCGCTGAAGGAGGCGGCCGAACTCGCCGAGCTGCTTGGCGCTGCCGCATATCAGTCCTCGACGCCCTATGGCGCGCACTTCCTCTCGCAGAGCCCGAGCTTCGTCGGCACGCTCGCGCGCGTGCAGAAGGTCGCGCGCGATACGCTCGCGCCCTATGATCTCCTGGTCGCGCTCGGTGGCGATCCCCTGCGGATGTCGGTCCATAGCGAGGTCGACGCGCTGCCGGACGGACTCGGCATTCTGCAGATCGGCCTCGTCGACTGGGAGATCGCCAAGAATTATGGCGCCGAGATCGCCCTGAAAGCAGATGTGAAGGAAACGCTGCGCGCGCTGATTCCGATCGTGAAGGAGATGGGCGGCGCAGCCCTCGCGGAGCGCGCGAGGCAGCTTCTTGCCGATCTGGCGCCGAGGAACTGGACCGCCCGGCGCGCCGCTTTGGTCGAGCAGATCGGCAAGAGTGCGGACTGCACGCCGATCGATCCGGATTATCTCGTTCTGCAAATGGTCGAGGCCATGCCCGACAACGCCATCCTGGTCGACGAGGGTCTCACCTCGAGCCGCCAGATCACCGCGCTGCGTCCGCATCGCGACCGCTATGGCTATCACGGCCTTGCCTCCGGCGGCATCGGCTGGGGCCTGCCCGCCTCGGTCGGCGCCAGCATCGCCAATCCGGATCGCCCCGTCGTGTGCTTCTCGGGCGATGGCAGCGCGATGTATTCGATCCAGTCGCTGTGGACCGCCGCGCATCACAAGCTGCCGCTCAACGTCGTCATCGCCAACAACGGCGGCTACCGCATCATCAAGCAGCGCCTGCTCGCATTCCATGGCGACGACAATTACGTCGGCATGGATTTCGTCGATCCGCCCGTGGATTTTGCCGGCGTTGCTAAGGCGCTGGGCTGCGAGGCGATCAAGCTCAGCGATCCGCGCGAGCTGAAGGCGACGCTGACGTCGGCGTTCAATCGGCCGGGGACGAAACTGATCGAGGTGATGGTGGACGGGAAGGTGTAGGGGGCGCCCGCTCTCTCACCACCGTCATTGCGAGGAGCGTAACGACGAAGCAATCCAGACTGCTTCCACCGAGGGATTCTGGATCGCTTCGCTGCGCTCGCAATGACGAAGAGGCCGGAGCTACCCCGTCTTCCCCACCCGATACCCCGCCGCCGGATGCGGCGCATCCAGCCGCGCACGCCCTTCGCCGAACAGTTTCTCCCGCAGCGTGCCCTTCGCATATTCGCTCTTGTACCGTCCGCGCTTGGTCAGCTCCGGCACCAGCATGTCCGCAATATCCTCGAAATCCCCGGGCGAGATCGCAAACGCCACGTTGAGGCCGTCAACGTCGGTCTTCTCGAACCAATCCTCGATCTTGTCCGCGACGCTTTCGGGCGTGCCGACCACCACCGGGCCGGCGCCGCCGATGCCGACATGTTCGATGACGTCGCGCACGGTCCAGACGCGGTCGGGGTCGCCGCGGGTGACGTTGTCGAGTGCGCTGCGGCCGGCATCGTTCTGGACATGGCGGACCTGCTGGTCCAGCTCGTAGCCGGAGAAATCGATACCGGTCCATCCCGACATCAGCGCCAGCGCGCCTTCCGGATTGATGTGTGAGCGGTAGTCGGCATGTTTCGCCGCCGCTTCCGCCTCGGTATTGCCGAGGATGATCGTCATCATGTTGAACATCAGGATCTCGGCCGGGTCGCGGCCGAGCGCTGCGGCTTCCTGGCGGATCGCGGCGACGCGTGGCGCGATGATCTTGGCCGAGGGGCCAGACATGAACACGCATTCGGCGTGCTTTGCCGCGAACTGCCGGCCGCGCGGCGAGGTGCCGGCCTGGTACAGCACGGGCGTCCGTTGCGGCGACGGCTCGCTGAGATGAATGGTGTTGTTGATGCGGTAATTCGCGCTCTCATGATTGATGCGATGGACCTTGCTCGGATCGGTGAATATGCCGCGTTTGCGATCCCGCAGCACGGCGTCGTCCTCCCAGCTGCCTTCCCAGAGCTTGTAGACCACCTCCATATATTCGTCGGCGATGTCGTAGCGGTCGTCGTGTCCGGTCTGCTTGTCCTTGCCGGCGCCGCGCGCGGCGCTGTCGAGATAACCGGTGACGACGTTCCAGCCGATCCGTCCCTCGGTGAGATGGTCGAGCGTCGACATCCGCCGCGCGAACGGGTAGGGCGGCTCGAAGGAGAGATTGCTGGTGACGCCGAAGCCGAGATTTTGCGTTACGGCGGCCATCGCCGAGAGCAGCAGCAGCGGCTCGTTGGACGGCGTCTGTGCTGCATTGCGCAAGGCTGCGTCAGGGCTGTTGCCATAGACGTCGTAAACGCCGAGCACGTCGGCCAGGAACAGCCCGTCGAAACGGCCGCGCTCGAGCGTTTTGGCGAGATCGATCCAGTATGGCAGGCGGTTATATTCGGCGGTGCGGTCGCGCGGATGGGTCCACAAGCCCGGTGACTGGTGTGCGACGCAATTCATCGCAAAGGCGTTGAGCCTGATCTGTTTGGCCATGCTGGTCCCCTGGCGCCCTGTACTGAGCGCTCTTCGAATGATAGACGTGCGCCCCAACTTGGCGACGTTCTTGCATATAACTGGCCCTTAGCAAGGGCCAAAGGAGAAAGGCTGGCGCTTGGCAAGGTCAAAATCGGCGATCTCCGGCCCTTGGCAAGCCAATCTCAAGAGAGCAATTACGAAATCCCAAGAACGATCCAAGCCCAGCCACTTTCGAGGATCGGCGTAGCCAGCTACGCTCCGCGGCCTTGAAACCTTGAAAACGAAAGCAATGACCAGAGCCGACGCCATCGCCCGCGCCCGTGACGATTTCAAATCCGGCGCCTTCCTTGCCGAGCTCGACCGCCGCGTCGCCTACAAGACCGAGAGCCAGAATCCGTCCCGCGGCCACGAGCTGCGGGCCTATCTGGAACAGGAGATGATCCCCTCCTTTGCTGCGCTCGACTTCACGAGCCGGCTGGTCGAATCCCCCAGCGGCAAGGCACCGTTCCTGTTCGCCGAACATCACGAGAGCCATTCGGCTCCGACCGTCTTGATCTACGGCCATGGCGACGTCGTCGACGGCATGGAGGGAGAGTGGCGCGATGGCCGCGATCCCTGGCGCACCACGACGGCGGGTATTCGCCTCTACGGTCGCGGCACTGCCGACAACAAGGGCCAGCACAGCATCAACATGGCCGCGCTTCGGGCCGTGCGCGAAGCCCGCGGCGGCAAGCTCGGCTTCAATGCAAAATTCATCGTCGAGATGGGCGAGGAGATCGGCTCGCCCGATCTCGGCAAGGTCTGCGACCTCAACCGTGACGCGCTCAAGGCCGATCTGTTCATGGCCTCCGACGGGCCGCGGCTGTCGGCGGATCGGCCGACCCTGTTCCTGGGCTGCCGCGGCGGCATCCGCATTCATCTCGATGTGAACTTGCGCGACGGAGGCCATCATTCCGGCAATTGGGGCGGCGTGCTCGCCAACCCCGCGACCATCCTGGTCAACGCAATCTCGACGCTGGTCGATGGACGCGGCCGGCTTCAGCTCGAGGCGCTGAAGCCGCCGCGGCTCACCAACCAGATCCGCAGCTATCTCGCCGACGTGGAGGTGGTCCCGACCGCGGACGAGCCCGCGCTCGCGGAGAACTGGGGCGAGGACGGGCTGTCGCCGGCCGAGCGGCTCTATGCCTGGAATACGCTGGAAGTCCTGGCGATCTCGTCGGGCAATATCGAAAAGCCCGCCAATGCCATTCCCGGCCACGCCAGCGCCGTGCTGCAACTGCGCTTCGTGGTTGGCACCAAGGTGGATGGCCTGATCGATGCTGTCAGGGCCCATCTGGTTGCGAAGGGCTTTCCGATGGTCGAGGTGCGGGCAGCCCAGAGCTTTGCCGCCTCGCGTACCGATTTCGACAGCCCCTGGATCAAATGGGCGGCCGATTCAGTGCGGGCGACCACCGGCAAGGCGCCGGCCGTGCTGCCGAATTTCGGCGGCTCGCTGCCGAATGACGTGTTTTCCGAGATTCTCGGCCTGCCGACGATCTGGGTCCCGCACTCCTATCCCGGCTGCTCCCAGCATGCGCCCAATGAGCACATTCTGCTGCCCTTGACCGAAGAGGCCTTGACGGTCATGGCGGGGCTGTTCTGGGATCTCGGGGAATTGCCGAAGCCACTGACCTCGGCGCATTAACCTGAGCTGCGATCCCGCCGAAAGTCACATTCTAATCCGGGCCGATTTGTGCTTGCATCCGGCCGCATCATCCTGAAAGGGGAGAAAAAGTGAAACATTTCCGTAGCATCGGGCTCGCGCTCGCCGCGACCTTCGCTGTCAGTCAGGCTGGGGCCGAGGAGCTGACCGGCACGCTGAAGAACATCAAGGACACCGGCGCCATCACCTTGGGCTTCCGCGACTCCTCGATCCCGTTCTCCTATCTCGACGACAACCAGAAGCCCGTCGGGTTCGCGATGGACATCTGCTACAAGATCGTCGACGCCGTGAAGAAGGAGCTCAAGCTCGACAAGCTCGAAGTGAAGCTCAATCCCGTCACCTCGGCGACGCGTATCCCGCTGATGGCTAACGGCACCATCGACCTCGAATGCGGATCGACCACGAACAATGCCGAGCGCCAGAAGCAGGTGTGGTTCACCAACACCCACTTCCTGACCGCCAGCCGCTACGTCTTCAAGAAGTCGAGCGGGCTGAAGTCGATCGATGATCTCAAGGGCAAGACGGTGGTCTCCACCGCCGGCACCACCAACATCAAGCAGCTGACCGAAGCCAACGTCGAGAAGAAGCTCGGCGCCAACATCATCCCGGCCAAGGACCACGCCGAAGCCTTCCTGATGGTCGAGACCGATCGCGCCGTCGCCTTCGTGATGGACGACATCCTGCTCGCCAGCCTCGTCGCCGGCTCAAAGAATCCGTCCGATTACGTCATCTCCAAGGACGCGTTCTCCAAGCCGGAGCCCTACGGCATCATGCTGCGTAAGGACGACGCCGCCTTCAAGAAGGTGGTCGACGCCGCAACCGCCGCGCTCTACACCTCCGGTGAAGGCCAGAAGATCTACGACAAGTGGTTCATGCAGAAGATCCCGCCGAAGGGCCTGAACCTCAACACGCCGATTTCCGAAGAGCTGAAGCACGAGTTCGCCAAGCCTTCGGACTCGCCGAACCCGGACGACTACAAGTAAGATATATCCTCGATCTTTCGATCGGGATCATGTCCGGCCACTCTTGACACCAGAGTGGCCGGACATTTGCATAGGCGGCGGGACATCTCTGACTGGCGCGTTCGCGCGGGGGACACGTGAACTACCATTGGAACTGGGGAATCTTCTTCCAGCCGAACCCGATGGGGACCGGCACCTATCTCGACCTGTTGCTGTCGGGACTGGCGCTGACCCTCGAAACCGGAGTGCTGGCCTGGATCATCGCTCTGATCACCGGATCGGTCGTCGGCGTGATGCGCACATTGCCGTCGAAGGGCGCCAACTGGTTCGGCTTCGCCTATGTCGAATTCTTCCGCAACATGCCGCTCCTGGTGCAGCTCTTCCTGTGGTTCTTCGTGCTGCCGGAACTGCTGCCGAAATCGGCTGGCCTGTGGCTGAAGCAATTGCCGAATGCGCCGTTCTGGACGGCTGCGATCGGCATCGGCCTGTTCATGTCGGCCCGCGTTGCCGTGCAATTGCAGGCGGGAATTACCTCGCTGCCGAGGGGGCAGAGAATGGCGGCGACGGCGCTCGGGCTGACGACGGTGCAGGGCTATCGCTACGTGCTGCTGCCGATGGCGTTCCGCATCATCCTGCCGCCACTGACCTCCGAGTTCCTCAACACCATCAAGAACACGGCGGTCGCCATCACCATCGGCCTGCTCGAGCTGACCGGAGAGGCGCGCTCGATGCAGGAATTCTCGTTCCAGGTGTTCGAGGCCTTCACCGCCGCGACACTGCTCTATCTCCTTGTCAACGCCGTCGTCGTGACCGCGATGCGCTTCCTCGAGCGCTACGTCGCGATCCCCGGCTACATCACGGGGAAATAGCGCCATGTTCAGCAATTTCGATTTCGACGTCATCATCCGTGCACTGCCCTATCTGTTCTACGAGGGCATGAGCTTCACGGTGATGCTGACGGCGCTGTCCGCCCTCGGCGGCCTGGTCTTCGGCACGGCGATCGCCCTGATGCGGCTGTCCGGCTTCAAGGTGCTCGGGCAAATCGCCGGCCTCTATGTCGACTTCATGCGCTCGCTGCCGCTGGTGCTGGTGATCTTCTGGTTCTACTTCCTGGTACCCTATATCGGGCAATGGTTGACCGGCGCCGCGCGGCCGATCAGCGTCGGCGCGTTCGCGTCCTCGCTCATCACCTTCATCATGTTCGAGGCCGCCTATTTTTCCGAGATCATGCGCGCCGGCATCCAGTCGATCTCGCGCGGGCAGCCGGCCGCCGCCAGCGCGCTCGGCCTGACCTACGCGCAGACCATGCGCTATGTCGTGCTGCCGCAGGCCTTCCGCAACATGTTGCCGGTGCTGATCACGCAGACCATCGTGTTGTTCCAGGACACCTCGCTCGTCTACGTGCTGTCGATCACGGACTTCCTCGGCGCCGCCAGCAAGGTCGCGCAGCGCGACGGCCGTCTGGTCGAGATGTATCTGTTTGCCGCAGTCGTCTATTTCACCATTTCCTGTATCGCGTCCTACGGCGTCCGCCGCCTCCAGTCGCGCATCGCCATCATCCGCTAGGGCAGGTCGGTCATGATCGAAATCAGCCACGTCAACAAATGGTACACCCCGAGCTTTCAGGTCCTGACGGATTGCACCACCAGCGTCACCAAGGGTGAGGTCGTCGTGGTCTGCGGCCCTTCGGGCTCAGGCAAGTCGACCCTGATCAAATGCGTCAACGCGCTGGAGCCGTTCCAGAGCGGCGACATCTCGGTCGACGGCACCAAGGTCAACGATCCCAAGACCAATCTGCCGAAGCTGCGTTCGCGCGTCGGCATGGTGTTCCAGCATTTCGAGCTGTTTCCGCATCTGAAGATCATCGACAATCTCTGTCTCTCGCAGGAGAAGGTGCTCGGCCGCTCGCACGACAAGGCGGTGACGAAGGGCATGCAGCTGCTGGAGCGCGTGGGCTTGAAGGAGCAGGCGCAGAAATTCCCGGCGCAGCTCTCCGGCGGTCAGCAGCAGCGCGTCGCCATCGCGCGCGCGCTCGCGATGGATCCGATCGTGATGCTGTTCGACGAGCCGACCTCGGCGCTCGATCCGGAGATGGTCAGCGAAGTGCTCGACGTCATGGTCGACCTCGCCCGCGAAGGCATGACCATGATGGTCGTCACCCACGAAATGGGCTTTGCCCGCAAGGTCGCCAACCGCGTGATCTTCATGGACCGCGGTGAGATCGTCGAGGACGCGCCGAAGGACGATTTCTTCGGCAAGCCGCGCAGCGACCGCGCGCAGAAATTCTTGTCGAAGATTCTGTCGCATTAAGCTGCTCTGTCATTCCGGGATGGCCCGAACGGCCAGGCCCGGAATCCATTGGGCGGCAGTACTCGGCGATAAATGGATCCTCGGATGCGCAAGTGCGCGTCTTAGCTCGTTGCTTCGCGACGCCCCGGAATGACGAATAGGGGTGCTCGGCGCCACCATTTCGCGTATAAGCACGCCAAATCCCGTTCCTCCTCAGGAGACCTACCTTGGACTCGATCGCCTACGTCAACGGCTCATTCGTTCCGCTCTCGGACGCCAAGATCTCGGTGCTCGACCGCGGCTTCCTGTTCGCCGACGGCATCTACGAGGTCTCGGCCGTGCTCGACGGCAAGCTGGTCGACAACGCCTCGCATCTGGCGCGGCTGGAGCGTTCGGTCGGCGAGATCAAGCTCAAGCTGCCCGAGACGGTCGAGCGCATCACCGAGCTCCAGAAAGAGCTGATCGCGCGCAACAAGCTCGCGAACGGCCTCGTCTACCTCCAGGTCACGCGCGGCGCCGACAAGGGCCGCGACTTTCCATTCCCCAAGGCCGACGTCAAGCCGAGCCTGGTGATGTTCACTTCCGAGAAGGACATCATCAACGCGGCAGCGGCCAAGACCGGCATCAACGTCATCACGGTGCCCGACATCCGCTGGGAACGCCGCGACATCAAGAGCGTGGCGCTGCTGGCGCAGGTGCTGGCGAAGCAAGCTGCGGCCGAAGCCGGCGCCGGCGAGGCCTGGATGCTGGAAGACGGCTACGTCACCGAAGGCGGCTCATCATCGGCCTTCATCCTCACCAAGGACGACGTCATCGTCACCCGCAAGAACTCCAACGCGATCCTGCCGGGCTGCACCCGCAAGGCGGTCGTCGCCCTTGCCGAAGAGCGTCAGCTCCGTGTCGAGGAGCGTTCCTTCACGGTGGCCGAGGCGCTGGCGGCAAAGGAAGCTTTCATCACGTCGGCTTCTTCGTTCGTGCAGCCGGTGGTCGCGATCGACGGCAAGGCCATCGGCGATGGCAAGCCCGGCCCGGTGGCGACGCGGCTGCGCGAGATCTATGTGGAGTTCGCGAAAGCGACAGCGGTTTAGTGCCGCTCACTCTGCTGCGGCAGTTGCTGTACGGTGGGCAAAGGCGCACTTGCGCCGTGCCCACCATCTTCCCGTAAATTCGCAGAGGACGTGGGCACACGTCGCTTTGCCCACCCTACGAGACCTCGGTCGAAGCACGGCGCCGTGGCTCACGCCACCGACGCCCTCACCTTCACCGGATGCACCGCGCGGAATGCGATCGCAAGCCTGTTCCAGGCATTGATGGCGCCGATCAGCATGGTCAGGTTCACCGTCTCCGCATCGGAGAACTGCCCGCAGATCTCTTCATAGACATCGTCGGGCGCATGCGTCTCTGCGATCAGCGTCACCGCTTCCGTCCAGGCCAGCGCGGCACGCTCGCGATCGGTATAGAGCGGGGATTCGCGCCAGGCGTTGAGCAGGTAGATGCGCTGCTCGGTCTCGCCGCGTTTGCGGGCGTCCTCAGTGTGCATGTTGATGCAGAAGGCGCAGCCGTTGATCTGCGAAGCCCGGATCTTGACGAGCTCGATCAACGATTTCTCCAATCCCGTCGACTGGATCTGCTCTTCCAGTGCCATCAGGGCCTTCATCGTTTCGGGAGCGGCCTGGTAGAAATTCATGCGGGGCTTCATGCTCGTTCTCCTTGCTTCAAGTTTGGTCAGTGGGCTCCGCCGGCCGATGTCCGGCCGGGTTTATTCAGGAAGAATACGGCGATCAGGGCGACGACCAGCGCCATGCCGAGCAGATAGAACGTGTCGCTGAAGGCGAGGATATAGGCTTGCTTCTGCACGGTATGGCCGATCGCGACATAGGCACGATGCGCGGCATCCGCACGGTCGAGCACGCCGTGATTGACGAAATATTGCGTGAGCTGTTCCAGCCGCGTGCGGGTGGCCTGCTCGAATACCGAAACCGACTGCATCAGCACGTTGGAGTGATACTGCTCGCGCTTGGTCAGGACGGTCTGCAGCAGCGCGATGCCGACGGCGCCGCCGAGATTGCGCATCATGTTGAATAGGCCGGAGGCCGAGCCGGCGTTCTCAGGTTCGATCCCGGCGGTCGCGACCGCCGACAACGGTGCCAGCACCAGCGCCTGTCCGACGGCGCGGACGACGTTCGGCCACAATAGCTGGTCGGCGGCATAGTCGTTGGTCATGAAGATGTTCATGAAGTTCGAGCCCGCGAACAGCACGAAACCGGTGCCGATGATGATCCGCGCGTCGAATTTCTGCATCAAGCGCGGCACCAGCGGAATCAGCACGAGCTGCGGCAATCCGGTCCAGGCCAGCACCGTGCCGATCTGCTCGGCATTGTAGCCCTGGATGCGCGACAGATATTGCGGCAGGATGAACACCGAACCGTACAGCGCGATGCCGAGCAGGAAGTTGGCGAGCATGCCGAAGCCGAAATTGCGGCGGATTAGCAGGCGCAGGTTCAGCAGTGGCTTCTTCACCGTGAGCTCGATGATCAGGAAAACAGTCAGCGCCACGGCCGCGATCACGCTGAGCTTGACGATGAAGGGCGAGCCGAACCAGTCGTCCTTGTTGCCTTCCTCCAGCACGGTCTGCAGGGCAGAGAGGCCGATCGCCATGGTGATGATGCCGGCCCAGTCGCCGTCACGAAGCAGCGCCAGCTTCATCGGCCTGGGCTCGAGCGCATACCAGAGCATGCCGACCATGATCGCGCCGGGCACGAGGTTCACGTAGAATATGTACTGCCAGCCGAGATTCTCGGTCAGATAGCCGCCGATGGTCGGCCCGATCGCCGGGGCGAACGTCGCCGACAGCGCGAACAGCGCAAGGCCCACCGGCTGCTTTCCGCGTGGAAGCAGCGTGATGATCAGCGTGAACGCCATCGGGATCAGCACGCCGCCGGTGAAGCCCTGCACGGCGCGCAGCACGATCATCTGCGGGAGGTCCTGCGCCAGCGCGCAGGCCGCGGACAGGCCCAGGAACAGGATCGCGTTGGTGAGGAGGTAGATCCGGATCGAGAACACCTGTGCGAGCCAGCCCGACAGCGGGATCACCACGATCTCGGCGATCAGATAGGACGTCGAGATCCAGCCGCCGTCATCGATGCCGGCGCCGATCGCGCCCTGGATGTCCGCCAGCGAGGCGTTGACGATCTGGATGTTCAGCACCGCCATGAACGCACCGAGCGTGGCACCGATCACGGCGATCCAAGTTTTGGCGGAGACGGCGGGAATCGCCGGCGCTGCGGTCGGGGCGGGAATGCTGGCGACGGAAGCGGCGGTAAGGGCTGGTTGAAGCGTGCTCATGGAAGCCTCGTCTCTGATGCCGAGACAGGATGCGTCGGGCGGATGGTTCGATAACAGCGGAAATCCGGGAAGGATCATCCGGCAGGATTTGATGATCCGGCCGGAGGTTTCCTGTGTCAGGTGCCGTCAGCGCGGGGCGCATTGTCGGCGACGCGCTTGGTCGTCGCGCGCTCGGCCAACACGGTTGCCTTGGTGTCGACCGTCGGCACCGCCGACATGCCGGGCCGCAGCAGGCCGGTCAGGCTGTGATCGTCGAGCACGATCTTCACCGGCACGCGCTGCACGATCTTGGTGAAGTTGCCGGTCGCATTGTCGGGCGGCAGCAGCGCGAATTCGAGTCCGCTGGCCGGCGAAAGGCTGTCGACATGGCCGTGCAAGGTCTGGTTCCGGAAGCTGTCGACGTGCAGCTCGACCGGCTGGCCGGGTCGCACATGCGTGAGCTGGGTCTCCTTGAAATTTGCGACCACATAGACAGCGTCGAGCGGAACAACCGCCATCAATTGCGTGCCGGCCTGCACGTACTGGCCGACGCGCAAGCTGCGGGCGCCGACCGTGCCGCCGACGGGCGCGGTGATCTCGGTATAGGACAGGTTCAGCTCGGCCTGGTCCGCGACGGCGCGGGCGCGGTCGAGTTGCGCCGCGGCCTGCGCACGCTGCGTGGTGAGCACGTCGACCTTGCGCTGGGCGGCCACGAGGCCCGACTTGGCGTGCTGCAATTGCGCGTTGCTGGCGCGGAGCGCCGCATCGGTCTGCTGTGCGCGCTGGATCGTGCCGGAGCCGGACTTCATGAGGTCGTCGTAGCGGGCGCGCTCTTCCTGCGCGAATTTCAGATTGGCGTCCGCAGCGGCAACATCGGCCGTGCTCTGCTCGATCACAGGCTGCTGCAGTTCGAGCTGGGCATCGAGGTTGCGGACCGAAGCTTCGGCCGCGGCAACGTCCGCGCGGGCCTGGTCCAACGCTGCCCTGAAATCGCGGTCGTCGATCCTGGCCAGCACCTGGCCGGCCCTGACCTTCTCGTTGTCGCCGACCAGCACCTTGGCGATGTAGCCGGAGACCTTCGGCGCGATGATGGTGGAGTCGGCCTTCACATAGGCGTCGTCGGTCGATTCGAGATAGCGACCCGTCTTCAGGTAGTCGTAGCCGTAATCGCCGGTGACCCCGATGCCGAGCGCCAGCGCCAGTCCGACGGCCGCCCGCCGGATCGCCCGGCGGGACGGGCGAAGGCTGATTTTATCATTGGTTTCAACGGCATAAGCAGCGTCCGACATGGTATCCTCGCAACATTCCGACAGCGCTGACCTGAAGCAGGCGCTGTTCACGACGGTAAAATGCGTTATCCCCGCCCTTGCGATAATCCCTGAATTGCCGGAAGCATTATCCAGCCAAAGCGGATAATCGGAGCCCGGAGCCATGGACCGCTTCACCAGTCTCACCGCCTTCGTCCGGGTGGTCGAAAACGGAGGATTCTCGGCCGCCGCCCGCCGGCTCAACATGTCGACGACCATGGTGAGCAACCATGTTCAGGCGCTGGAGGATCGGCTGGGGGTGCGGCTGCTGAACCGCACCACGCGCAAGGTGAGTCTCACCGAGATCGGTCAATCCTACTACGATCGTGCGACGCAGATCCTCTCCGACCTCGAACAGGCCGACGACATCGCCAGCGAATTGCAGTCGGTCCCGCGCGGGACGCTGCGCGTCCATGTTGCCACGCATATGGTGCCGTTCGTCGCGCCCGTGGTGGCAAAGCTCCTGTCCAGCTATTCCGAGCTCAGGGTCGATCTTCGCATGGGCGAAGCCGATGTCGACCTCATCGAGGAAGGCTACGATGTGGCGCTGCGCATGATCCCGCCGCCGGATTCGAGCCTGATCGTCCGCAGCCTCGCCACCTGGCGTCACGTGCTGTGCTGCTCGCATGATTATCTCGACCAGCACGGGCGCGTGCAGAAGCTGGAAGAGCTTGCCGAGCACAATTGCGGCCGCCATCTCAACTATCCGTTCGGCGACGAGTGGCGCTTTCTCGATCGCAAGGGCACGCCGGCGTCGGTGCGCATCTCAGGCAGCTTCGTCACCAACAGCGGGGAAGCGTTGCGGAAGGTGGCGCTGGAGGGCGCGGCCGTGTGCCTGATGGCAGGCTTTCTCATCCACGACGATCTCGAAACGGGTCGGCTGGTGCGTCTGCTGCCGGAATACCGCACCGTCGAGCTGTCGATGAACGCGGTCTATCCGCACCGGCACCATCTGTCGGCGAAAGTCAGAACCTTCATCGACCTGCTCGCGCAGCACAGTGCCGAACAGCAGAAGCTGATCAATCCGTATTCATGAAGCCAAGACATCGGTGTCGTAAGGTGGGCAAAGGCGCAACGCGCCGTGCCACGATCTTTTCCAATTGATAGAGGTGGGTCAACGCGGCCCGGCAGTGCCGTAAGATCAACCGGTGGCACGCATCTCCGCCGGCGAAGATGGAACGAGAGTAGCGAGCCGCCGCTCGACCTCCGGCTTCACCTTCGCGATCGCGGCCTCCTTCACCGGCCCATACCCCCGGATTTCCATTGGAGCCTTGGCGATCGCAACGAGTCCGGCCAGATTCGGCGCGTCGAGCCGGTCGAGCATGATTTCGATCAAGCCTTCATACCAGGCGATGAGCTCGCGCTCCGCGCGTCGTTCCGCCGTGTAACCGAACGGATCGAACCAGGTTCCGCGCAGCCGCTTCAAACGCGCAAGCAGGGCCAACGGCGCCTGGATCCACGGACCGAAGGCGCGCTTGCGCGGACGACCGCGCGCATCGCGCTGCGACGGCAGCAACGGCGGAGCGAGGTGATATCGGACGCGGAAGCCATCCTCGAATTCCCGCTTCAGCTCGTCGAGGAAGCCGCTCTGCATGTGCAGGCGCGCCACTTCATATTCGTCCTTGTAGGCCATCAGCTTGAACAGGCTACGGGCCACGGCCTCCGTCAGCGCCTCGCTACCGGCGGCGGATTCGGCATGGCGGACTTTTGCGACGAGTGCCCGATAGCGTGCGGCATAGGCCTCGTCCTGATAGGCGGCGAGGAAATCCGCACGCCGGGTGATGAGCTGGTCGAGCGTCTCGGCTTTCGGCCCGTCTTCCGTCTTTGGCAGGAAGTCAGGATCGGCGGCAGCGATCCGGCCCCAAGCAAAGGCCTGCTTGTTGCGCTCGACGGCGACGCCGTTGAGCTCGATGGCGCGCAGCAGCGCTGATAGCGAGACCGGTACCATTCCACGCTGCCAGGCAAAACCCAGCATGATGATGTTGGCATAGACGGCATCGCCGAGCAGTCGCTCGGCGAGCGTATTGGCGTCGATCGTATCAAGATTGTCCCTGCCGATCACGCGGCCGATCGCGCGCAGGCGGGCGGGGGAGGCGAGGTCGGCGTCGCGGAAACGCACGACGTCACCGGTCGGCATTTCCGCGGTGTTAACAGCGGCGCGCGTGCCGCAGCGATAAGTGCCGGAGGCCTTCGGCGAGGAGCTGACGACAAGGTCGCAGCCGATCAGCGCGTCAGCCGCGCCCTGGTCGATGCGGACCTGGTGCAACGCCTCAGGGCTCGCTGCCAGGCGAATATAGCTCAGCACCGGACCGAACTTCTGCGCGAAGCCGGTGAAGTCCAGCACCGAGACCCCGCGTCGTTCGAGATGCGCGGCCATGCCGATCAGCGCGCCGACGGTGATCACGCCGGTGCCGCCGACCCCGGTCACGAGCAAATCGAAGGGACGGTCGAGCGGTACGGAGGCGGGCAGCGGCAGCGTGGCCGCATGGCCGATCGCGTCAATCTGGCTCGCCCTTTTCTTCCGGCGGGTGGCGCCTTCGATGGTGACAAAGCTCGGACAGAAGCCGTTGAGGCAGGAAAAATCCTTGTTGCAGGCAGACAGGTTGATCTGGCGCTTGCGACCGAACGGCGTCTCCCTGGGCTCGACGCTGAGGCAATTGGACTCGACCGAGCAGTCGCCGCAGCCTTCGCAGACCAGGTCGTTGATATAGGCGAAGCGCTTGGGATCGGCCATCTGCCCCCGCTTGCGGCGGCGGCGCTTTTCGGTGGCGCAAGTCTGTTGATAGATAAGTACGGAAACACCGGGGATGTCGCGCAGCTCGCGCTGCACGGCATCCATCTCCTCGCGCGGATGGATGGTGACGCCACCAGGCAGATCCGCCGGCTGGAACTGCCCGGGCTCGTCCGACACCAGCGCGATGCGGGCCACGCCCTCGGCGCGGACGCTGTGGGCGATGGCGTGCACGCTGACGGGACCGTCGACCGGTTGGCCGCCGGTCATGGCGATGGCGTCGTTGAACAGGATCTTGTAGGTGATGTTGGCTTTGGCGGCGATCGCCTGCCGGACCGCCATCGAGCCGGAATGGTAGTAAGTGCCTTCGCCGAGATTCTGGAATACGTGCTTATGGCCGGTAAATCGCGACGACGCGGCCCAGTTCACGCCTTCGCCGCCCATCTGGATCAACGACGAGGTCTCTCGGTCCATCCAGCTCGCCATGAAGTGGCAGCCGATGCCGGCCAAGGCCTTCGATCCCTCCGGCACTTTCGTCGAGGTGTTGTGCGGGCACCCCGAGCAGAAATACGGCGTCCGCGTCGCGCCCGCGACGTTGATGGTGCGCTCGGCTTCCGGCAACAGAGCGGCCGCGCGTGCGGCGAGATTGAGCCCGGGAAACATCGGATCGAGCCGGCGGGCCAGAACACCTGCGAGCATGCGCGGCGATAATTCGCCGATCCAGGAGATCAGGCGTGCCCCTTGCTCGTCGTGCTTGCCGACCATGCGCTCGGGCTTGGCGCCGGGGTAGTCGTAAAAATATTCCTTGAACTGGCTCTCGATGATGCCGCGTTTTTCCTCGACCACGAGGATCTCGCGCTTGCCCTTCACGAAGTCCATGGCGTCGTGCAGCGCCAGCGGCCAAACCATGCCGACCTTGTAGATGTCGATGCCGATGCGGCGACAGGCGGTCTCATCGAGACCCATGAGCCGCAGCGCTTCCATCAGGTCGAGATGCGCTTTACCCGTGGTCACGATGCCGTACGTGGCGCTGGGGATGTCGTAGATATGCCGATCAATCGGATTGGCTTTGGCGAAGGCGTAGACCGCATGCTTCTTCGCCTCCAGCCGCTCCTCGATCTGCGGTCCCGGCAGATCGGGCCAGCGATAGTGCAGTCCGCCTGGTGGCGGCGTGAAATCGGGCGTGCGGAAGAGGCGTGGTGGACGCAGCGTGACGGATGCGCCTGACTCGACGATCTCCGAGATGGCCTTGAAGCCGACCCACATGCCGGAGAAGCGGCTGAGTGCGTAGCCATACTCGCCGAATGCGAGATATTCGTCGACGCTGGCGGGATGCAGCGTCGGCATGAACCAGCTCATGAAGGCGACGTCGGATTGGTGCGGCATCGACGAGGATACGCAGCCATGGTCGTCGCCGGCGACCACCAGCACGCCGCCATGCGGCGATGAGCCATAGGCGTTGCCGTGCTTGAGCGCATCGCCGGAGCGGTCGACGCCGGGTCCCTTGCCGTACCACAACCCGAACACGCCATCGACCTCGCGGTCTCCTTGCGTCTCGACCTGTTGCGAGCCGAGCACTGCGGTTGCCGCGAGGTCCTCGTTCACGGCGGGCAGGAATTCGATGCGGTCTCGCTTCAATCGCTCCTGGATACGCCAGAGCTCGAGATCGATGCCGCCGAGCGGCGAGCCGCGATAGCCGGAGATGAAGCCGGCGGTGTTGAGCCCGAGCGCGCGATCGCGCTTCGCCTGGTCGAGCGCGATGCGGACGATTGCCTGCGTGCCCGTGAGGAAGACGCGGCCCTCTTCACGGTCATAGCGGTCGGAGAGTTCGTAAGCGTCGAGTGACGGAATGGCGTCCATGCGGACCTCGCGCGGCATCCTGCCGATAGGCGAAGGATAGGCCCGGAGGGCTGGTAGGTCTTACCTACTTATCCCGTGCAGGATGCGAAAGCCGGCAGGATTTTGCTCTAGTATATCAAATATGGTAGATTTGACCGATTTGGAGGCTGTCGATGATCGAAGACCAGGATACGCGGATTCTCGCGCACCTTCAGAAGGACGGCCGCGCCACCAACCAGCAGCTTGCCGATGAGGTCGGCATGTCCACCTCGGCCTGCTGGCGCCGTGTGCGCGCGCTCGAGGAGGCAGGCGTCATCCGGGGTTATGCGGCATTGGTCGCGCGCGAACAGGCGGGGTTTGCAATGTCGGCCATCCTCCATGTCTCCCTGGAGCGGCACGATGCCAAATTTGTCGACGAGTTCGTATCGCGCGTGACCACGCGCCGCGAGGTGCTGGAGTGTTTTGCGACCACGGGGGATGCGGATTATCACCTGCGCGTCGTCGTGGAGGACATGGCTGCCTATAACCGCTTCCTCGACGAATTCATGTTTCGCATCCCCGGCATCCGGTATGTCCGCAGCAATGTGGTGCTGAAGGAGATCAAGACGGGCGTAGCGCTGCCGTTTTGAGGATGCGTTGACAGCTCTGGTCCGCCTAGTGCAGTCAGGATTTCCGGGTTTCCGATGCGGGCTTCAGCAGAAGCATGAAGATGAGGGCGTGCCCAACCAGCAGCAGAGGCACGTAAAGCGCCGGGATATAAATGCCGGCGCCGAACAGCCCGGGATTCCGAATCTTCGTCGCGCCGACGTAATACGCATTGAGAAGATCGAACGTGCCCCAGATGTTGAAGATCCAGACCATCGGAATGGCGATGGACCGCCGCCAGGAGAGCACCGCCATCGAGATGAGCGCGAGCGTGGCGGCGATGAGATCTCCCCATCCGACTTCGCTGGCGAAACCCGGGCTCAATTCCGGGGAGACGAATCCGGCGACCATGAAGTTCATGCCCAGGAAACGAAACGCATGGAAGGCTGCGAGAAGCCTCAGGGCATCGTGGCGCGGCATTGCACGGACAAGCGGCCACACGTAGACGGAGGCGACCACTGCACTGGTCAGCAAGGCGCCTGCGACACTGAGGACGAACGGAAGGCTGAATCCTGGTGGCACGTTCGGATGTCCTGGTCATGGTTGGTTGGATGGGGGAGGCCTGCGGCCGGTCAGGGTTTTGCCATCAGCAGGCGAAGCGGCATGAGCGGGCCGACCGCGATGTAATCGTGGTCAATGAGATCCTGCCGGGCGAGCGGCAGGGCATCCATGATCGCATGCGCTTCGGCAGCATCCCTGGCATCCAGCAGGAAGACGGCGCCTCGCCCATCGGAACGCGAATACCATTCACGAACCTTGCCGGTGAGATAGAGCTGGACGGTTTGTCTGATTTCATCGGGCATGACCGCCATGATCTGCTCGCGTGTGATCCCTGCTTTGGCGGTCAGGATGACCATGACCCCGGTGGTCACGGGTGATGGCGCTTGTGCTTGGGCGGCGGTTGGTTCGGTCATGGCGGTAACACCTGTCAGTGTGAGGGCGAGTGTCAGGACGGCGTTGCGGATTGCCTTCATCGGTTTCGCATCTCCGGTGCGGCTGATGTGTCATCCGGATTTAGGGCGTCTTTCCGTGGGCAACTATTCGCGATAATGTTGACGGGCTATGAAGCAGAACTTCACAGTCAGGCAGGGCGCGCTCGACGGTGTCGAGGCTTTCCTCATCGTCGCCCAGCACCGCAGCTTCCGGCGGGCGGCTACAGAGCTCGGCGTCACACCCTCGGCGATCAGTCAGGCGGTCCGCGCGCTGGAAGCGCGCGTCGGAGCGGCGCTTTTCATTCGCACGACCCGTAGCGTCGGTTTGACCGAGGCCGGCGAGCGGTTTTTTGCGCGGGCGAGGCCGGCCTTTGAGGAGCTCGTCGCGGCAAGCGGAGCTGCGCGTGAGCTTGCTCAGCGGCCGGCCGGGCTGCTGCGCCTGACCGTGCCGCGTTCGGTCATTCCGATTTTGCTCGAGCCGCTGGTCGCCTCGTTCTGTCAGACCTATCCGGAGATCGAGGTGGAGCTTGCGGCCAGCGAAGAGCTGGTCGACCTTGCCGCTGGAGGTTTCGATGCCGGCATCAGGATGGGGCAGTTCATCTCTCCCGACATGATCGCCGTTCGCCTGACGAAGCCGTTGCCGCTCGTCGTCGTCGGCAGCCCGGACTACCTTGACCGCCGTGGCCGGCCCCGGCGGCCGGACGATCTGCGCGGGCATGCATGTCTGAGACTGCGACGATCAAACGGTGCGCTCGCACCGTGGTCGCTCAATGACAGTGGTCGTTCGATCGAGATTGCCGTTTCGGGACCCTTCATCGCCCACGATTTTCCGACAATGTTAGGGGCCGCCGTCGAAGGCGTCGGTCTTGCGCAAGTGCCGGGGCCGCTGGCCACCGACGCCCTCGGAACCGGAAAACTCGTGACCGTGCTGGAGAAGTTCGCGCCAATGACGCCGGGGGTGTTTCTGTATTATCCGGGCCATCGGCAGATCATGCCGAAGCTGCGCGCCTTCATCGATCATGTGAAGGATCATTCCCGGGCGGCGAGCTGAGCTACCGCCCTTCCCGCACGAACCTGTTCCGCAGCGTCCCGATTCCGGTGATCTCGATCTCCACGACGTCGCCGTGCTTGATGTCAGGCGAGGCGCCATCGGTGCCCATCCAGATCACGTCGCCCGGCCATAACGTAAAGTACTTTGTCAGCTCGACCAGGAACGGCACCACGCCGAAGATCATGTCGTTGGTTTGGAAGCGGTTGGTCTCCTCGCCGTTGACGCGGACGATCGTCTGCATCTTGTCGAGATCGGCTTCGGTCTCGATCCACGGGCCCATCGGCTTGAATGTGTCAGCGTTCTTCGAGCGCCACAGGCTGCGATCGGCCTTCTGCCAGGAGCGCTCGCTGACGTCGTTGCCGATGGTGTAGCCGAGCACGCAATCCATCGCGTTCGCTTCGGTGAGGTGCTTCACCTTCTTGCCGATGACGACGACGAGCTCGCCTTCATAGTGGATCTTCTCCGTCGCGAAGGACGGGATCACGACATCCTCGTCATGCGCGATCAGCGCGTTCTGGGCGCGATAACCGATCTCGGGCCTGTCAGGGACGGCCGGCACCTCGCCGCGCTTGTCGGCGGCTTCCTTGAGGTGCTTTAGATAATTCAGGCCGACGCAGTAGAAGGTGCGTGGGATCAGCGGCAGCTCGATCTTGATGTCGCTGAGCGGAAACATCCGCGAGGTGCGGTGCCACTCGCCAAAGGGATCGCCGTCGACTGCGACGACCTGGTTGCCTTCGACGAGGCCCCATGAGGTATTGCCGGAGGCGGTGAATTTCAGCCAGCGCATCGTGTATCCTCGTGGTTATTCCGCGGCATCGCGCGGCTGCGCTTTCCAGGCGCCGGCGGCGGGCCGCTTGAGTCCGAGATTTTCCCGCAACGTCTTGCCGCGGTATTCCTTTTGGAATAGTCCCCGACGCTGCAATTCCGGCACGACATGCCGCACGAAATCGGCGTAGGAGCCGGGCACGTAGGTCGCGGCGATGACAAAACCGTCGCAGCCGCGCTCGACGAACATTTCCTCCAGCTTGTCCGCGATCTCCTTGGGGCCGCCGACCATGGCGTCATGCACCTGGCCGCGGCCGGAGAAGGTGACGAAGTCGCGCGCGCTCGGATTGCTCTTGCCGGAATTCTTCAGCACGCCGTCGCGGATGCCCAGGATGCCCTGCATGCTCTTCAACTCGTCCGTCGTCAGCGGTTCGTCGAGATCCTTGGAGGCAAAGTCGTAATTGAGCGCTTCGGCAAGCAGTGACAGCGCGTCGATCTCGAGCGGCAGCTTGTTGATCAGCGCCATCTTGTCCTCGGCCTCCGCTTTGGTCGCGGCGCAGACCGGCGTCGTCAGATTGCAGAGGAACATCTCGTCGGGATCGCGCCCGGCCTTCGCGGCCTCGTTGCGCACGGCCGCGTAGCCGTCCTTGGCAGCACTGAGATTGCGCGCGGCGGTGAAGATCACCTCGCCCCATCGTCCGGCAAAGCGCTGGCCGCGGCCCGATGCGCCGGCCTGGATGATGACGGGATGGCCCTGCTGCGAACGCGGCACCGTGAACGGCCCGCGCGACTTGAAGGCCGGCCCCTTGTGATCAAGCCGCTTCACCTTCGTCGGGTCGGCAAAGCGGCCGCTCTTCTTGTCCATGATGAGTGCGCCGTCTTCCCAGGTGTCCCAATGGCCGAGCACCACCTCCATGAACTCGTCGGCCTTGTCGTAGCGGGAATCGTGCTCGGGATGGGAGTCGCGGCCCATGTTGAGCGCTTCGCCGTCGTTGAGCGAGGTCACGACGTTCCAGCCGGCGCGCCCGCCCGACATCAGATCGAGCGTGGCGAAGCGGCGCGCGACGTCGAACGGCTCGAAATAGGTGGTCGAGCAGGTCGCGCCCAGCCCGAGCCTGTCGGTGACCATGCCCATCGTCGTCAGCACGATCAGCGGGTCCATCTTCACGCAGCGGATACCGTATTCGACCGTGTGGGCGTGGTCGTTGCCGTAGCGGTCCGGCATGGCGAGACGATCGTCGAAGAACGCCATGTGGAACTTGCCGGCTTCGAGGATCCGCGCGATCTCCTGATAGTAATCCGCCGACATCGAGTCGGAGCGCGAGTCCGGATGCCGCCAGGAGCTCGGCAGGTTCGTACAGTTTTGCGCCTGAAGAAAGCCGACCAGGACCATCTGCCGATTCATGCTGCTCTCCGGATTTTCGTCAGGACAGATCGAGGACGGTGTCGAGCCGGTACTCGCGCGCCAGCGCGCGAAGCTTCTCCCAGGTCGCATCCTCGACCTCGATGCCGTCGCGCCACCGCTGCTGCTCGCGCAGGCCCTCGATCTCGCCGGGATAATAGACGCCCTTGCTGCCCTCGGAGGGCGGGGTCGATTTCAGGTAGCGCGCGAACTCCGCGACCTCGCGCTTGAACTCCTGCAGCGGACGGAATGCGGCGACGTTGAACACCGCCATGAAGCATCCGTCATTGTGCCGTCCCGTCGGCTCGACGCCGAAGCCGAGGCCGGTGAGCAGGCCGCACAGCACCTCGACCATCGCGGCCAGCCCGCTGCCCTTGTAGCCCTCGGTGCCGCCGAGCGGCAGCAGCGCGCCGCCCTTGCGGTATTGCGTGGGATCGGTGGTGTGCCGTCCGTCGGCATCGATGATCCAACCGGTCGGGATCTCCTCGCCGCGGGCGACCGCGAGCTGGATCTTGCCGGCGGCGACCGCCGACGTCGCCATGTCCAGATAGAACGGCGCTTCGAGATCGGATGGCACCGCGATCGAGATCGGATTGGTGCCGAGCCGGGCCTCCTTGCCGCCGAACGGCGCGACGTGCTTCGGTGAGCGGCCGGAATCCGCGGTCGCGATCCCGATCATGCCCTCGCGCATCGCCATCAGCGGATAGGCGGCAAGGCGGCCGACATGGCTTTGCCGGAACACGGTGCAGGCCGCGACATTCGCCGTCTTCGCCTTTTCGATCGTCAGCGCCATCGCCTTGGCGTTGACGTGAAAGCCGAAACCCCAATGACCGTCGATCACGGTCGTGGTCGGCGATTCCTGGACGATCGTCCAGGTGGCGCCGGGGACGATGTGTCCGGCCTTGATGCGGTCGATATAAGTCGGAATTGCGATCACGCCGTGGGAGTCATGGCCGGCGAGATTGGCGTGGACGCAACCGACGGCCACGGCGTCGGCCTCTTCCTGGGAAGCGCCGGCGGCGCGGAGCAGCGCAGCACCGATGCGCGTGAGGCGGTCGGCCTTGACGACGGGCATGGCGTTCCCTCGGCTTTCGTGCCCTTGACGGGCTGCTTTGTTGGAAGCCATCGTCTCAAAGCGGAGCTGCGATATCAATCTCCCGTAAACCAATACAGGGCTGCAAATTCGTAAAGACAGCGCGCTTCGGCCGAAAAAGCCTTCCGCGCAGCGGTATTTTCGACAGTTTGGCGACCCATATTCGCGGCTCGTTCACTTTGATCGATGGTTTACGCTGCGCAATAACGACCACTTAGGTGATCGCCGCCGATAAAGTCACCCGGGAAAGAAAGGCAGAAATGCCCGGGAGCTGAGATCGTGTCGACGACACTCGCGCGCACCTTTGCGGCGTTGAGCGCCATTAATGAGGCGATCCTCTACGCGAAATCGCCGGATGAGCTGTACCAGAAGGTCTGCGACGCCGGGTTTTCGAGCGGGGATTTCCTGGCTGTTGCCGTGTTTCTGGTCGAACCGGACGGCAATCGCCTGCAGTTCGCGGCCGGCTGCGGCGACGACGTTCCGCGCCTGCGTTCACTCCTGATCACGACGGAGGCCGGCACACCCGAAGGCTCCGGCGTCGGTGGCGAGGCCTTTCGCGATCAGAAGCTGTGCATCAGCAACGATTATCTGAACGATCCGCGCTCGCTGGCTTGGCGCGCTGGCGCGACCACGGCCCATATCGGCGCGGCGGCGGCGCTTCCGCTGCTGTGCGATGGACGCAGCGTCGGCGTGCTGTATGTGACCCGCAGCGAGCCCAATTCGCTGAACGAGCAGATGGTGTCGCTGTTCGAGCGCATGTCGGCGAATATTTCCTATGCCCTGGACAATTTCGCACGCGAGACCGCGCGGCAGACCAGCGAGCGGACAACGCGGCGGCTGAACCGCATGTTCGGCGCCATCAGCGCCACCAATGAAGCCATCCTCCGCGCCAAGACCGAGCAGGAGCTTTATCAGCTCGTCTGCGACGCGGCGGTCAACGGCGGCAAGTCGTTGGCAACCTTCGTTCTGCTCAAGGAGCGGAACTCCCATTGGCTCAAGCCGGTTGCCGGCACCGGCCAGAACCTTCATCTCGTCACCCAGACCAGATATTCCGTCGACCCGGATAACCCCTACGGTCAAGGGATTTCCGGGCAAACCTTCCGCACCCAAAAGCCTTTCGTCGAGGACGATCTCGTCAACCGCACCAAGGGAACGCCCTGGGAGCAGGCCAACATCAATACGGGGGTCGCTGCTTGCGTGGCGGCTCCGTTGATCAAGCACGGCCAGAGTGTCGGCGTCATCCTGTTCTTCATCAGCAAGGCTTGGGCCAAGGACGAGGAGATCGTCTCGCTGCTGCTGCGGATGGCGGAGAACGTGTCGTTTGCCATCGAGAATTTCGCCCGCGAGGCCGAGAAGGCGAGGATCGCGGCGGAAGAGGAGCGCCTGGCGCGCATGTATGCGGCGCTCAGCGCCACCAACGAGGCGATCCTGCGCGCACGCTCGCGAATCGAGCTGTTCGACCTCGTCTGCGAGGCCACGGCGCAGGGCGCCAAGTTCACCTCGGCCACCATCGCGCTGGCCGACCCTCCGGCCGAGCGCCTGCGGGTCGTTTCCTGCTACGGGCCGAATGCGGACCAGGTGCGCAACTTCACGTTCTCCACCTCCGACCAGGTGCCGGAAGGCCGTGGCCTGACCGGCACCGCTTTCCGCACGCGCCTGCCGGCCGTCAGCAACGACGTGCTGGCCGACGACCGCATCGCGCCCTGGCACGCCAGCGCGCGTCGTAACCGCATTGCGTCCTCCGCGGCGCTGCCGCTGTTCAACGGCGATCGCCTCGAGGGCGTGTTCCTGTTCAACTCTCCGGAGTGCGGCACTTTCACGCCTGAGCTGGTCGAGCTGCTGCGCAAGCTCCAGGCCAATGTCGCTTTCGCGCTGGAAAACTTCGACCGCGCCGAAGAAAAGGCGCAGGCCGACAGGCAGCGCAATCGCCTCAGTGGAATGTTCGAAGCGCTCAGCGCGACCAATGAAGCCATCATGCGCGCCAAGACGCGCGAAGAGCTGTTCGAGGCAGCGTGCCGCGCCGCCGTCCTCGGCGACGTGTTCGCTTCGGCGACCATCGGCCTTATCGACAAGGATAGTGAGCTCCTTCGCGTCGTCGCGGCCAAGGGACGCATGCAAGGCCAGATGGTCGGGCGGACCTGTGTCATTTCCGCCGAGCATCCCGAAGGCCAGGGCATCATCGGCACCTCGCTCCGGACCTGCAGTCCCTGCGTCATGAACGACTATCTGAGCGAGCCGCGCTCCGCCTACTGGCGGGCAAAGGCGATCGAGGACGGGACGCGGGCGGCCGCCAGCTTTCCGCTCCTGAGAGCTGGTCGGCAGCCGATCGGCATCCTGCTTTTTCTTGCGCCCGAACAGAACACGTTCACGCCCGATCTGGTCGAACTGCTCGGGCGTCTCGCCGAGAATGTGTCCTTCGCGCTCGACAATTTCGATCGCGCCGACGAAAAGGCCCGCACCGAGGCGCAGAAGGAGCGGCTGACCCGCATGTTCGCCGCGCTGAGCGCGACCAATGAAGCGATCATGCGGGCAAAATCGCGCGCCGAGCTGTTCGGCCTCGTCTGCCTCGCCGCCTCGAACGGCGCCAAGTTCACCTCGACCACGATTGCGCTGGCGAGGGCGGACAGCGATCAGATCGAGATCGTCGCGACCGCCGGACCGTCGTCCAACACCACTCGCACGGTCCGCCTCTCGGTCGATTCCGAGCGCCCCGAGGGCCGCGGGATGGCCGGTACTGCGTTCCGGACCCGGCAACCCTGCATCAGCAATGACTATCTCAACGACCCGCGCGTCAGTGCCTTCCACGCCATCGTTCGCGGCGACCGCGCCCGAGCCGGTGCGGCATTCCCGCTGATTGTGCACGATCAACCTGTTGGCGTCATGATCTACATGTCGACGGAAAAGGACATCTTCACCAGTGAATTCGTCGAGCTGTTGCAGCGCCTTTCCGACAACGTCGCCTTCGCCATGGAGAATTTCGATCGCGCCGAGGAGAAGAACAAAGCCGACGAGCGGATCGAGTATCTCGCGTCCCACGACAGCCTGACCAACCTGCCGAATCGCGAGACCTTCAACAGTCTGCTGCGCGAGGCGATCGCCGTGGCGCAACGCGACGACCACCGCTTTGCGGTGCTGTTCATCGACCTCGATCGCTTCAAGGTGATCAACGATTCGCTGGGCCACGAGGCGGGCGATCTGTTGCTGCTCGAGGTCGCCGCTCGCCTGCGCAACGCTCTGCGTGCCAGCGACGTGGTGGCGCGGCTCGGCGGCGACGAGTTCGTCGTGATCCTCGACCAGTGCGGCGAGATCGACGACGTTCAGCGCATCGCCTCCGAGTTGCTCGCGGCGCTCGCCCAGCCCATGGAGCTTGCCGGCCACGAATGCCACACCACCGCCTCGATCGGCATCGCGATGTATCCGGCCAACGGCGCCGATGCGCAGACCCTGACCAAGAACGCCGACATGGCGATGTATCTCGCCAAGGAAGACGGCAAGAACGGCTATCGCTTCTTCTCCAAGGAAGTGAAGACCCAGTCGATCGAGCGGCTGTCGCTCGAAAGCGCGCTGCGGCGGGCGCTCGAGCGCGAGCAGTTCTCGTTGAACTACCAGCCCAAGGTCGACATGGAGAGCGGCCAGATCACCGGCGTGGAGGCGCTGCTCCGCTGGAACCATCCTGATCTCGGCAGCGTCTCGCCGGCGCAATTCATTCCGCTGGCGGAGGAGACCGGCCTGATCGTGCCGATCGGCCGCTGGGTGTTGAAGGAGGCCTGCGCGCAAGCCATGGCCTGGCAGCGCCGTGGCCTTCTGCCGCTGTCGATGGCGGTCAACCTGTCACCGCGGCAGTTTGCCGACGAGCATCTGCTTCAGGACGTGGACGAGGCCTTGGCAGCTTCCGGCATGTCACCGGTCCTGCTCCAGCTCGAAGTGACCGAGAGCATGATGATGCGCAACGTCGGTCGCGCGCTGAAGGTGCTCGACGCCATCCAGAGCCGCGGCATCCGGCTTGCCATCGACGATTTCGGCACCGGCTATTCGTCGATGTCGCTCATGAAGCATTTCCCGATCGACACCATCAAGATCGACCGCTCCTTCGTGCGCGACCTGCCGCAGGATTCTGAGGATCAGGCAATCGCGCAGGCGATCATCAGCATGGGCAAGGCGCTCGGCATGACCGTGGTCGCCGAGGGTGTCGAGAACGCCGAGCAGGAGGCGTTCCTGCGCACCCATGGCTGTGACGAGATGCAGGGCTTCCTGATCGCCAAGCCGCTGCCGGCGAAGGAGATGGCCGAGCTGCTGCGGCCGATGATCGTGCCCGTCGCGCCGCCGCTCCAGCCGGAAACGGACCCGGCGCTGGTGGAGGCCGTCGCGCTACGGCTGAAACGCGCGGCCGTCTGAGGGGCTGGCGCGCGGGAGTTGATCGCGTCCTAACGGACCTTGAGCGGATGCGCTTTCTGGTGCCAGGCCCAGGCGGTCCGGATGACGGTCGGCAGGTCGGAATAACGCGGCTCGAAGTTGAGAACCTTTCGTGCCGCAGAGACGTCGGCGACCAGATAGGTGGGATCGCCGGCGCGGCGCGGCTTGACGGTGTGCGGCACCTCGCGCCCGGTCTCCTGCCTGATGGCGTCGAGAATCTCGCGCACCGAGAAGCCTGAACCGGTCCCGAGATTGAAGCTGCCGCCGGCATGTCCTGCTTCGAGCAGCTTCAACGCCGCGACATGTGCAGCGGCGAGGTCGGTGACGTGGATGTAGTCGCGGATCGCGGTGCCGTCGGGGGTGTCGTAATCGTCGCCGAACACGGCGAAATCGGCGTGACCCTGCAACGCCATCATGGCGCGCGGAATGAGATGGGTCTCGTTGTCGCGCAATTCGCCGATGCCGCCGGCCGGATCGGCGCCGCTGGCATTGAAATAGCGCAGGCAGAACGCACCGAAGCCGTAAGCGGTGCGGTAGTCGGCGAGCATGCGCTCGATGATCCACTTCGAAGCCCCGTAGGGGTTGATCGGCGCGCAGGGAAAATCTTCCGGCAATTTCCTGGAATCGGCGTTGCCATAGACGGCGCCCGTCGAAGAGAACACGATGCGTTGACAGCCGGCGTTGCGCATCGTTTGCAGCAGCGACAACGTCCCCTGGACGTTGTTGATGTAATATTTCTGCGGGTCGGTCATGGATTCGCCGACGAGGCTCGCGGCGGCGAAATGCATGACCGCCGCGATCTTGTGGTCAACAAAGGCGCGCGCCAGCGCTGCGCCGTCGAGCAGATCGCCCGTGATCAGCTCACCGGCGACGAAGTTGCGATGACCTGTCGAGAGATTGTCGTAAACGACGGGCCGATAGCCGGCAGCGGTCAGGGCGCGGCAGGCGTGCGAGCCGATATAGCCAGCGCCCCCCGTGACCAGGACTGTCGGTCGGTCGCTCATGTCGTTCTTCTACTCAGCGATTGAGGGCGCGGTTTCGGCTAAAGAGAAGATAGATGGCGCGGGGATTGGTGGTCAGGTAGCGCCAGAACAGGCGGCGCGGCTCGAGCCAGGTGCGCCAGGCCCATTCGAGCCCGAGCCTCTGCATCCATTGCGGCGCGCGCGCGCGGCTGCCCGACAGGAAGTTGAACAGGCCGCCTGACGTCTTGATGACGCCGACATTGGTCAGCAGCGGTGTGTATTCCTCGACGAAAGCCTGCTCGTTGGGCACGCCGAGCGCGACCCACAGGAAATCGGGAGCGAGGGCGTTGATCTCCTCGACCTTGGCGCGCAACGCTTCGCCACGAAGATAACCGTGGCTGTGCCCGACGATCCTGAGCTTCGGATACAGGTTCTGTACGCGTTTGACGGCCGCTTCGTTCTCTGCCTCGCTGGCGCCGAACATGTAGAAGGTGCGGTCGGCGGCTTCCGCCTTGCGCGCCACGACATGGAACAGGTCGGTGGTGGCGACGCGCTCGGGCAGCGGAAACCAGGATTGAAGCTTCGAGGCCGCCACCAGCGGCTGGCCGTCGGCATTGATCAGATCGGCGGCGCGAAACAGGCGCTCGGTCTGCGGCTCCGTCGAGCAGCGCGCCAGCACTTCGCCATTGGCCGAGGTCAGGTACAGCGGCCGGCCGATGCGGTGGCTTTGATCGGTCGCCTCGATCATGAAGTCGGCGGTCGCTTCCAGGTCGAGTGCGGCCATGCGAAGGCCGCCGACGGTGATCCGTGGCACCTCGGCGGTTGCGGCCCGACCGTCAAGATTGACGCGGCGCTCAAGCATATTGTTTGCCTCGCTGGCGCGTTTGAGTTGCGGGGGTGAGCTCGTCGAGCACGACGCCGACGAGCTTGCGCTCGGCGCCGCCGAGCGCGGTCAGGATCTCTTCCATGCTGTCGTTGATGTCGAGGCTGGTCGGCAGCACCGCCACCAGCGCATCGACGCCATCGAGCAGCTTGCGGCCGGCCGCGGAGAGCGGCATTGCCGGGCCGTCGAGAATAACGAGGTCGTAGCCGCCGGCCGAGCGCGCCTGCGCGATGGCTTTGCGGATGGCGTCGGCGGCCTTGCCGGCATCGCTCTCGGTCGCCGGCAGCACCGAGATGCCGTTGATGGTCTTGATCTCGCGCGCGGCCTTGCTGCCGATCGAGAGCCAGCCGAGCTTGGCCGGCTCGCTCTTGCCCGGACGATTGACCTTGTTGGAGATCGTGTGCGCCTGATGATCGGCATCGATCATCAGGACGCGGCTGCCGTCACGCGCGGCTGCGAGCGCGAAATTCAGCGCCGTCACGCTGCGTCCGGTGGTGTCGCCGGCGCCGACCAGGGCCATCACCGGCATGGTCTTGCCGCCGGCACGGCGGGCCATCGCCGCGCGCATGTCGCGCAAGGCGTTGAGCAGCGTCGTCAGCGGAAATCCGGGGCGCAGCGTCGGCCAGCCGATGCGGGTCAGGTCGACGCCGCCGCCGGTCGCGAGAATGGCGCCGAGCGTGCGGATCACGTCGGCCTCCTGGAGGCGGGCGATCAGCGGTTTCTCCACCAACGCAAGCGCCGGTGGCGGTGCTGCGGCTTCCCCCTCAGCTTTCGTAACCTCAGGCACCGGTGTGCGGTCGCGGCGGCTCGGCTCAGGCGCGCTCGCGCCGTTGAACAGATGCTCGGCTGCGACAAACCAGGAGGCGGCAGCCAACGCGCCGAAGAGGAATCCGATCATCGCGAACAGGCTCATGGCCGGCGGGAACGAGCGCCGCTGCGGCACCGTGGCCTCGCCGATCACGCGGGCGGCCGAGGTGTTCAGGGTTTCCTGCTCCTCGGTCTCGCGCGAGCGCTTGAGGAAGGATTGATAGACGTCGCGGCTGGCGTCGGCCTCGCGCTCGAGCTCGCGCAGGCGCACGGCGGCCTGGCTGAGCTGCACGCTCTGCCGCTTCTGCACTTCCAGCGCACGGTTAAGCGAGGCCTCGTAGTCGCGGGCGCGGGTCAAATCGTTCTTGGCGGACAGCGCGAAACGTTCGATCTCTTCGTTGATGGTGCGCTTGAGGTCCTCGACCTGCTTTTCGGTCTGGCGCAGGGCCGGGTGCCGCGGGCCGAGCTCGGCGGTCTGCTCCGCATATTTCTTGCGGGCATCGGCATATTGCGCGCGCAGGTTGGCGATCGTCGGGGATTGCAGCGCTTCGGGAATCGCGCCGGCATCCGCCGCGGTCCGCTTGTTCGCCTCGATCTGGTCAAGCCGCGCTTGTGCGTCCATCGTCGCCGCGCGGGCCGCGGATAGCCGCTGGTTGCTGGAGGAGAGCTGCTGATCGGAGATCAGCGAGTCCTGGGTGCCGACGAAATTGTTCTGGGCCTTGTAGGTGGCAAGGGCAGTTTCGGCATTGCGCAGCCGCTCGCGGAGCTCCTTCAGTCGACCCGACAATTCGCTGGTGGCGCGCCGCGCCGCCAGGGCCTGGGAGTTGCGGGATTCCGAGAGGTAGGCGTTGGTCAGGGTATTGGCGAGCATCGCCGCTTTCGCCGGATCGATCGACCAGACCTCGATATCGACGATGAAGCTCTTCTCGGTCTTGCGAATGGTGATGTGCTTGTTCAGCGCATCGAGGGCGGCGAGCTGCACCTCCCTGGTCTCCGCAGCCGAGGGCGCGCGGAGATGGAGACCGATCAAGCCGAGCAGGGACGAAGTCAGGGTCTTGCCGTCGCCCCCGCCGAATTCCGGATCCTTGTCGAGGCCGGCCTGCTGGATCACCTGCAGCAGCACGCTGTTGGAGGTGATCAGGCGTGCCTGGCTCTCCACCACCATGGACATGCCGGAGACGTCCTGCGCGCGCGGCGTGAGCTCGCGATCGACGAGCTGAAGCTCGCGCGGGTCGACATAAAGCTGGGCGGTCGCGGTATAGCGGGGCGTCAGGCTCTTGCCGATTGTGACGGCGAGGCACGCGCCGATCAGTGCCGCCGATGCGATCGCAATCTTGCGCCGCCATAGCAGGCTGACGAGCTCCAGCACGTTGAAGCTGGCCTCTGATTTCTGCCGCGGGGCCTCCGAGACGGTCGGATTTCTGGCCCGATCAATCGGCTGGCTATAATCAAGCATCGTCCCCAGCTTTCATTCCAACGGCCGCGGGCTGAGGGGTTACTCTTCGCTTTACGCCTTGCACCTGGGATATAGGCGCGCAATCAACGCAACAGGGAAAATTAACCATACTCATTGAGGGACTATTCACCGAAATGGCAAACAAAGCGTTTAAGCGCGGCTTGTCGTGTGCCGCGTCGTTGTGACGCTTCGGCGGCAGCAATCCCTCAGTGATTAACGGTTCGTTACCCTGCGTGCCCAGCGGCACGCGCGCGTTCGGCATCGTGGCTTGATGGCCGGGCTGCGCGCGCATGACCGTCAGCGCTTCCGCAGGATGATGTGATAGTCGCCGCGGCGGACGTCGGTGCCCCCAGGCAGCACGGCGTTCAACAGCATGGCACCGGCGTCGACGAGGGCGGCGAACAGCGGCTTGCGCTGGCGCATCTCGGGATAGCGCGGGCTCTCGACCTCGCGGCGGTAGATCGTCTCGAGACCATGGACGGCGGCGAACGCCTCGAGCTTCGGCAGAGTCACCAGCGGATGGAAGAAAGTCGGGAACGGCGCTTCGCCGGGCAGGCCCGCGGTCTTGATGCCGCGGATGTTCCGGTAGAACCAGACGTGGAACCAGTGCGGCGAGTATTTGGTGACGACGCCCGAAAGCGAGCGCGGATTGGGCGCGCCGATCAGGATCATGCCGCCGCGCTTGAGCGCATCGCGGAAGTTCAGCAGCGCCGCCCCGACGTCGGGCAGGTGCTCGATCACGTTGTAGCAGATCACGACATCGAAGCTTTCGGGGGCGAAGCGATAGGTCTGGACGTCGCCGAGGATGGCGTCGTCGGCGTAGGTGTTGTTGCGGACCTGGTCTTCGTCGATGTCGACGACGGTGACGTGGCTGCGGCCGAGCACGTCCATGGGAAGGAAGCTCGAAGAGCCGCCTCCGGCCTCGTAGATCGCAAGCCGGCCTTGCGGCAACTCCTGGCGCAGCACCTCGTGAATGGCGAGCAGGCTGTCGCGGGCCTCGCCAGGGACCAGCTGGAGCAGGGCCTGGGTTTGCACGGGAATATTGGAAGCCGTTGCGAAATCGATCGTGGCTGACTTGTTCATTTTTCTTGGACCGCGCTTGTTCGACCTAAATTACAAGAGGAGGCTCTCATGCCCGAAGAGCAAAACCGATGCCGCGCCGTGTCACCGGTCGTGGTGCTTACGGCTGGGTTAATGCGGTCATGCGTTAACTACAGCATTGTCCATGTCGGGTCGTTCGCGGGTCATGGACTGCGAATTGCAGTACCACATGCGTAGCACGACCCGGGAAAAATACGGGAAAGCGGTTAAACGCGTGGCGATCGGTCTGTATTGCGACACAGCGGCAGCGGGGCGCGCATCCGGCGCCTTGGCTGCTTGCTCATTCTGGGACGGACTTGTCCTGACGGGCTGTGCCGTCGCGGGACGGCGTCGATGTATGCGATCGGGGCAGGGCTTTCTCAATCAATCTCGGACATCTAGAACGTCATGACCCTGATCCCGACCGACCTGTCCGCCGCGCGGATCTCAGATGCAGTACGCGATCCCAACAGGGAGATCGCTGCGAGCTCGCGCGTCATCGATTTGTCGGTCGGGATCGTCGTTTGCATTCCCTGCTTCCGCCGCCCCGCCCATCTGCGGCTGACACTGGATTCTCTCGTCAACCAGCGCACGCATCGCTCCTTCGCGGTGGTCATGGTCGAGAATGACGCGACGGGGCGCGCGAGCGCGCCAGTCGCGGCCCAATACCTCGCTGCCGGCAAGCTCCAGGGCATCTGCATCGTCGAGAAGCGGCAGGGCAATTGCCAGGCGATCAATGCCGCGTTCGAGACGGCGCAGGCGCTGTTTCCCGCCGCCACCCGCTTCCTGATGATCGACGACGACGAGATCGCTTCGCCGGACTGGCTCGAGCTGATGGTTCGTACCGCGGAGGCGACGGGGGCCGACGTGGTCGGCGGGCCGGTGCAACCGGATTTCGACGACGACAGCCAGCCGTGGCTTGCGCGCCATCCCGCCTTCTGCTCTGCCTATGACTACACCGGTGCGGTGCCGATGATCTATGGCTGCGGCAATTGCCTGATCACGCGTGCGGCGTTCGACCGGCTCGGCAGTCCCGCCTTCGATCTGCGCTTCAATTTCCTCGGCGGCGGTGATTGCGATTTCTTCACGCGCTGCCGGGACGCCGGCATGATCTTCCACTGGACCGCGGAGGCCGTCATTACCGAAACCGTGCCGCAAAGCCGCACCAGCTTCGGCTGGATCGCCAGGCGCGGCCTGCGCATCGGGGTGATCAACTACCGTGTGCAGTTCAAGGCCGCGCAGGGCGCGGCGGCGCGCCTTCGCGTGTTTGCACAGACCTTGGTGCGGCTGCCGCTATCGCTGGTGCGCTCCGCCCGTCTGTTGACGTCATCGAAAGCCGTGGTCGCGATGCATCCGGTGCTGGTGGCCGTCGGTTCCGCGCTCGCGGCGTTCGGCTACGATCCGAAGCCCTATGAGGCCTCGAAGATCGTCGCCTGACGCGTCCGCCGCTAGAGTCCAAAATAGGACAACACGATCCTGATCGCGGACCGCCGCATCGCCTTGAGCGACCGCTGGCCGACCATGCCGAGATAGAACAGCGCCTGGCGATACCGGCCGAAGCGGATTGCCTGCATCGCCGCATAGGTAACGAGATGGATTTCAGCCGCCTGCCGCAGCCTGGGCGCCGCCCCGGCGGGGAGCCTCGCAAGGATCAATTCATCGTCGAACACGCGCGCGACGGCCGGGAAGAAATCCTGCGGCGTCCGCACCGCCGCGTTCATCGTGTTGGCCGTATGCAGGCGATAGTCGAGCAGGAGTTTCGGTACATAGGCGAACTCGCCGAGCGCGGCCAGGCGGCACCAGCAATGCCAGTCCTCGCAATAGCGCAGCGAGACGTCGAAGCCGCCGCTGGCCCGGAAGGCCGCGAAGCGGATCAGCATGATGCCACCATTGACGATGAAATTGCCCCCGGCGAGACGCGCCAGCACGTTGCCCGAGGGCTTGAGGCGCCGCTTCAGCAGATCGCGCCGGCCGATCGACCGTCCCGCGCTGTCGATCGTGTTGTAATCGCCATAGACCAGAACCGCACGCGGCGCGGCCTTCGCTGCCGCCAGCAGCGATGCCACCGCGTCACCCCGCAGGCGATCGTCCGCATCCAGGAACATCAGCCAGTCGCCGTGCGCGCGTTGGGCGCCGAGATTTCGCGCCGCGGATACGCCGCTGGCGTCGTTCTTCATCACGCGCAGCCGTGGATCGTGGACGGCGCCGACGATGGCAAGCGTGTCGTCGGTCGAGCCGTCGTCGACGACGATCACCTCGGTGACGCCGTCCTGCGCCAGCGCACTGGCGATGGTCTCGCCGATATAGGCCGCGGCATTCTTCGCAGGGATGATGACCGATACCCGAGGTGATGTCGCGCGCGCTTCCGTCGCCGCGGGCGCGGCGGTCGGAGCGTCGAGCATGGCCTCGTCGAGGGGCAAGCGGATGGCTCGTCGTGTTAAGAGTTCGTTAACCGGACCGCTTTGCGATCCCGCCAGCATGATACTCACATAACGCTCAAATCGTTGTTGCGAAGGCCGTCGCGCCGTCGCTTTCGTAGATTAGCGTTAAACCCTGCGGCGTTAAGTCTGTCGCAGCTTTCGAGGAGTGCGGCGGTCGGTCTCATGCGAGAATGCGGAGCCCTGATGCCCCCGGATGGATGCAAGTGCCCGCAAAGACGTTCGACTACGATCCCGACGACATGGTCCTCAACCTGTTCTACGAGGACAAGGACGATCGCTGGTTTCCGGGTGACCGGCACCTGCGCCGCATGGCGCGCAGGATGTTGTTCGGCGAGCCGCGCATGAGCGGCCAGCTGCGCGTGTTCCTCAATCTCTGCGCAGGGCTGGACCGCCTCGGCATCCGCTACCGCGTCAACGACTACCGCCATATCGCGCAGCATCCGGAAGAGGTGGCGTGCATCATCGGCCGCGCCTTCCTGCTGAACAAATTCGCATGGAAGAATCCGATCCTGCTCGGCGTTGCCGCCTACAACCATCCGTTCGACGATCCCGACCTGTTCAAGCGGCTGCCGGTGAAGAAATTCCTGGTGCCCGGCCCGTGGTACGCCGAGATGTACCGGCCGCATTGGCCGGACACGGAGGCCTGGCCGGTGGGCATCGACACCGATCTGTGGGCGCCGTCGCGACCGCGCGACAAGACCGTCGATGTGCTGCTCTACGACAAGGTGAGTTGGGATCGCGACCGGCACGTCTCCGAGTTGGTCGAGCCGGTGCGTGCGCGACTGATCAAGGAAGGCCGCTCGTTCACCGAGCTGCGTTACGGCAGCTACAAGGAGGAGGATTATCTAGCCGCGTTGGCGCGTTCGCGCGCGATGATCTTCCTGTGCCAGAACGAAAGCCAGGGCATCGCCTATCAGCAGGCGCTGTCCTGCGGCGTGCCGGTGTTCGCCTGGAACCCCGGCGGCCCGTGGCCGGATCCCGACTATTATCCGCACCGGGTCCGGTTCGAGCCGGTGTCGTCGGTGCCCTATTGGGACGATCGCTGCGGCCTCACATTCACGGACCGCAATGGCTTCGAGGACAGCTGGTCCGATTTCTGGGCCGGCTGCACCGCCGGCAAATTCGATCCGCGCAGCTACATCCTGGACAATCTGACGCTGGAGCAGCGCGCGCTGCAATATTACGAGATCGCGCGCAGCGTCGCGCGGCAGAGCCAGGCTCCTGCCGCCTCCGGCATGCTGGTTGACGGATGGTTAACGGGGATGGGCTAGACCGACGGAGGTTCCCCATCGTCCGGTCAGGCCTTCAGGCATGGATCGCAGCTCCGCAGACATGACTGACGTCGAGGCCCGCTCGTTCGGCCATGCGCTCCGCGATGAGCTTGCCGGGCTGAACGTGGTGCAGGTGGCGCGCTGCCTGATCGTGGTGGCGGCCGTGCTGCTGGTCATGATCACGCTCGATCCGTTCCCCGATTTGCGCAGCGAGGACGTCGCCAACGTCGTCGGCGGGCGCATGGCGCTGAACTACATCACCTTCGGCCTGCTCGCTGCGGTCGGCATGCTGTTCGTTCTCGTCACCGATGCACCCTCGCTGAGGACGCTGGTGACGCCGCTGCATCTTTGTCTCGTCGGCTGGATGCTGATCAACGTCCTCCTGTCCGAGAGCCGCGAGGTCTCGATCCAGCGCTTCGTGCTCGCGGCCAGCGTCACCTCGCTTGCGGTGATCCTGCCGCTGCTGCCGCCGACGCAGCGGAGCTTCAACCTCTGCCTCGGCGCTGCTGCGCTGGTGCTGCTGGGGGTGTGCTATCTCGGCGTTATCCTCGCGCCGCAATATTCGATCCACAGCGCGCTCGACATCACCGAGCCGCAGCTCGCCGGCGACTGGCGCGGCAGCTTCGGCCACAAGAACGTCGCCTCGCCGGTGATGACCATTCTGGTCTATGTCGGCATCTATCTCTCCGCCGTCGGCTCCTTCGTGATGGGGCCGGCCATCGCGCTGCTGGCCGGCATCTTCCTGGTCTTCACCGGCGGCAAGACGTCATCGGTGCTGTGCCTGGCGATCTATGCCCTGGCCTCGCTGGTCTACGTCACGAAAAGCCTGTGGCTGAAGCGGACCATCTGCTTCGTGCCGCTGATCGTGATGAATTTGCTGACGGTCGGCAGCGTGATGAGCCCGGCGCTCGGCAGCGTCACGCGCATGCTTCCGGTTGATCCGACCTTCACCGGCCGATCCGACATCTGGGAGTTCGCGCTCGCGGCGGTGGCGGAAAAGCCGATCGTCGGCCATGGCTATGCGGCGTTCTGGGACGACGTCACCGCGCGGCAGACCGCCAAGGGCTCCGAATGGGCGGTGACCGCGGCCCACAGCCACAACAGCTATCTCGACCTCGCGGTCACCATCGGCTTGCCGGGCCTGCTCCTGGTCGTCGTCATCTTCGTGCTCGCGCCGCTGCGCAATTTCCAGAAGACCCAGGCGCACAACCGCAGCAACGCGCTCGGCAAGCTGTTCCTGACCATCTGGCTGTTCGGCCTGTATTTCGGGACGACTGAAACCTTCCTGCTCGAACGACAGAATCCGGTCTGGTTCATGTTCGCGCTCGCCGTTGCCGGCTTGCATTTCCTGGCCAGGTTCCAATGCGTCGCACAAATGGAACCCGAGCACTGACAGACTGTCGCAGGCGCGCGGCCGGACGGCATCCACTTAACGATAAGCAGCAACGTAACTTGTGGTCTGTGCAAAACATAATCTAACAGGAAATCTTCAGTAACCGTATGCCCAGCGAATGGCGTTTCTCAGTGTGGAGCAATTAGACGGCCGGGTGTCCAGCACGAGGGGAATCTCGGTCGATTTCCTGCGCGACTGGCGACAGGCCGCGTTGCGCCTGAACGACGGCCATCGCACCGCGTTTCAGCATGGGTACTGGCTTGGCGCCTGGTACGAGGCCTTTCACGGCGTCGCGCCATTGATCGCGGTCATCACCGATACGACGACCGGCAGGGACATCGCTGTCGTGCCGATGTTCACGCACACGCGGCGCGGCATCCGTGTCGTCGAGTTTGCCGATCTCGGCGTCTCCGACAACAACGCGCCGATCATGGCGTCCGATGCGAGTTTCGATGCGGCCGGTGCACAGGCGATCAGCGCCGCGCTGGTCGATGCCTTGCGCGCCTTGCCTGACCGCTTCGACCTGCTGCGCCTGAAGAAGATGCCGGCCTATGTCGGCGCGAGGCCGAACCCGCTGGTGTCGCTCGGCCGGCTCGGCTCCTGCTCGCTCAACGGCAATCTCGTGCTGACCGGCGACGATTATGCGGCCTATCAGGATTCGATCAAGCGCATGCAGATGCCGCGCTGCTGGCGCGTGTTCAGCCGGCATGCCGGCGCGCGTTTCGAGATTGCCACGGAGGTTGCCCGCGCGCGCGAGCTGCTCGACGTGATGGACGTCCAGCAGCAGGAGCGCATGCAGCAGCTCGGCTCGCGGTTCGTCCTCAACGACGAAGCCTATGCCGCGTTTTATCGCGAGGTGGCGCGGCAGGGTGTCGCAGAGGGTTATGCAGTGATCTCGGCGCTCGTTTGCGACGAGGGCATCGTCGCCACCACGCTCGGCGTCAGATACGGCGCGACCTATTATCTGCTGCGCATCGGCCATGCCGGCAAGCCATGGGCGAATTGCTCGCCCGGGCTGCTCGTGACCGAGCGCACCATGGCGGCATTGCATGCGCAGGGCGTGCGGCGCTTCGATCTCAGCATCGGCAACCACGATTACAAGCGCCGCTTCGGCGCCGAGCCGGTGCCGCTGACCGACGTCAGCATCGCCCTGTCCTGGCGCGGGCTGCCCTATGTCCTGCGCGACCATGCCGCGCAGGGCCTCCGTCGCCATCCGCGGCTCGCCGCCTTCGTCGCGCATGCGATGGCAAGGGCGCGCGCTAGAGCCTTCGGCGCCTGCCGGTTGCCGGCGTCACTCGCATATCGCATTGATTGTGCTATCGTCGCCTCCGCAGCCAGGAGGCGACATGGACGATCGTTCGGGAAAACTTCGCGCGTTCTTTGCGCAGTTGATCTGCGCCGCGGCCAAGGCCACGGACCCTCGCCTCGAGCAGGCCTTTCGCACCGTCAGGCGTGAACCTTTCGCCGGCCCCGGGCCGTGGTCGATCACGCTGGGCGGCCATCCCTATGTCGTGACGCCCGACGACGATCCCGCCTTTCTGTATCAGAACGTGCTGCTGGCGCTGGATCCGGCGCGGGGCATCAACATCGGCATGCCCGGCGCGCACGCTTACTGGCTCAGCGGCTGCGGCGTCAAACAGGGCGAGACCGTGCTCCAGATCGGCGCCGGCACCGGCTATTACACCGCCATCCTCGCCGAGCTTGTCGGACCCAATGGCCGCGTCTACGGCTATGAGATCGACGAACGTCTGGCCGCGCTTGCGCGCGAGAATCTGAAGGACATCGCCACGGTCGAGCTGCGCGAGCGCTCGGGCATTGCGTCCGATCTGCCTGAGGTCGACGTGATCTATGTCTGCGCGGGCGCCGCGCAGCCGGCCACGGAATGGCTCGAGGCATTGCGGCCGGGCGGGCGGCTGGTGTTTCCGCTGGCGCCCGAGGGCATGCTCGGCGGCATGTTGATGATCACGCGGCCGGAGCAGGGGACGGCCTGGCCGGCCAAATTCCTCAGCCGGGCCCAGTTCATCGGATGTGCGGGGCTTCAGGATGCCGATGCCGCGCGCCGATTGGCCGAGGCATTCGCCAAGGGGTGGGAGCGCGTGCAGTCGCTGCGGCGAGGCGACGCGCCCGACGACACCTGCTGGTTCGCCGGCGACGGCTGGTGGCTGTCGACCGCGCCTGCCTCTGCGCCGGTTGAGAGCATTCCGCCTCACGCGGACATCACGCGAGCCTGAGAGCTCGGGCGGCATTTCCTCAGGGAATGCAGCCCGAGCGCGTGCTCAGCCGTGCAGCTTAGCCGTGAAGTTTCTTGGCAGTCTCTGCGATCACTCGTCCCTGATAGCGCGCCCCGGCGAGCTCGTTGGCGCTGGGCTGGCGGCTGCCATCGCCGCCGGTGATCGTGGTGGCGCCGTAGGGCGCGCCGCCCGTGACCTCGTCGAGCTTCATCTGGCCGGCGAAGCCGTAATTCATGCCGACGATCACCATGCCGAAATGCAGCAGGTTGGTGATGACGGAGAACAGCGTCGTCTCCTGGCCGCCATGCTGGGTCGCGGTCGAGGTGAAGGCGCCGCCGACCTTGCCATGAAGCGCGCCCTTGGCCCACAGCCCGCCGGCCTGATCCAGGAAGTTCGCCATCTGCGAGGCCATGCGGCCGAAGCGCGTGCCGGTGCCGACGATGATCGCGTCGTAATTGGCGAGGTCCTCGACCTTGGCGACCGGCGCGGCCTGATCGACCTTGTAATGCGAGGCCTTGGCGACCTCCGCCGGCACCAGCTCGGGTACGCGCTTGATGTCGACGGTGGCGCCGGTTTCGCGCGCACCTTCGGCGACGGCATTGGCCATTGCTTCGATATGGCCATAGGCGGAGTAATAGAGGACGAGAACTTTGGTCATGGTGGTCTCCGTTGGGATGGGTTTGATTGCTGGTTGCTGCAGTGTCGTTATGCCGCGTCGACGAGCACGAGCTCGGAATCTTCGAGCGCCGTGATCTTCAGCTTGCTCTCGTCGCGGATCGCGGCGCCGTCGCGGGCGTTGACGCGCACGCCGTTGACCTCGACCGCGCCAGCCGCCGGCACGAGATAGAGGTGTCGCGCCTTCTGCGGTTCGTACTCGGCGCTTTCGCCGGCCTTCAGCGTGGTCGCCAGCACCCGCGCGTCGGCGCGGATCGGCAGCGCGTCGGTGTCACCCTCGATGCCGCTCGCAATGGTGACGAGCTTGCCGGAGCGGTTCGCCTTCGGAAACGGCTTTGATCCCCAGGTCGGCTGTCCGCCGCGCGCAACAGGCTCGATCCAGATCTGGAAGATCCGCGTCCTGGTCGGCTCGAGATTGTACTCGGAGTGGCGGATGCCGCTGCCGGCGCTCATCACCTGCACGTCGCCCGCTTCGGTGCGGCCCTCGTTGCCGAGGCTGTCCTGATGGGTGATCGCGCCCTCGCGCACATAGGTGATGATTTCCATGTTGGCGTGAGGATGGGCGGGAAAGCCGGTGTTCGGCGCGATCTCGTCGTCGTTCCATACCCGCAACGCGCCATGGCCCATGTTGTTCGGGTCGTAATGGCTGGCGAAGGAGAAATGGTGCTTGGCCTTGAGCCAGCCGTGATCGGCACCGCCGAGCTTTGCGAAAGGTCTGAGTTCGATCATGGGTGTGTTTCCTTGGGTTGGATGATGGCGTCTTGTTCCTGATGACCCCTTGGATAAGCTCCCGCCTGTGGTATAGAAATAGAAACTGTCGAAACTCATTGTTTCCCTAAATACCCTGATTGGACCGCGGCATGGCCAAACTCCCCGATTTCGAGGCGCTCGCGATTTTCGCCAAGGTCGTGGAGCTACGTTCGTTTGCGGGGGCTGCGAGCGAGCTCACCATGTCCAAGGCGACCGTCTCGAAAGCGGTGACGCGGCTGGAGGAGCGGCTGGGGGCGCGGCTGTTCAACCGCACCTCGCGCCGGCTCGCGCTGACCGATGCCGGACACAAGCTTGCCGACCGCGCCGCGCGCCTGCTCGCCGACGGCGAGGCGGCCGAGAACGAAGCGCTGGCGCAATCGGTGGCGCCGCGCGGGCTGGTGCGGCTCGCGGTGCCCATGACGTTCGGCATCAAGGCGGTGGCGCCTTTGCTCCCCGAGTTTTTCGAAGCCTATCCGGAGGTTTCGGTCGATCTGCATCTGAGCGATGCGAGCGTCGATCTCATCGGCGAGGGCTTCGACATGGCGGTGCGGATCGCGCGGCTGCCGGATTCCTCGCTGATCGCGCGCCGGCTCTTCACCATGCCGCGCTTCACCGTGGCGGCGCCGTCCTACTTGAAGAAATACGGCCGGCCGACGCATCCGATGCATCTCGCCCAGCACAAATGCTTCGCTTACGCCTATCTCTCCACGCCGAACGTCTGGCACTACACCAACGCGGCCGGCGAGCAGGCGAGCGTCCGCCCGGGCGGCCAGCTTCGCGTCAACAACGGCGAAGCGGTGATGCCGTCTTTGGTCGCCGGTCTCGGCATCGCCGATCTGCCCGAATTCATCGTCGGCGACGCCATTTCATCGGGCGCCGTCGAAGTGATCCTGAAGGACTGGAAGCAGGCCGAAGGCGCCGTGCATCTCGTCACCCCGCCCGGCGGCCCGCGCCCCGCACGCGTCGAAGCGCTCGGCGATTTCCTCGCCGCGAAGCTCCCGGGCACCTGCAAGCGGCGGGGAAGGAAGAGCTCGAAGGCGTCGTAAAGCGACCGGCCTCAACGACTTCCGTCATTGCGAGCGCAGCGAAGCAACCCAGAATCTTTCCGTCAAGGCAGCGTGGATTGCTTCGTCGCTTCGCTCCTCGCAAGGACGGTGTTGGACTACGACACCTTCATCCCATCGATAGCGACAATGCGCAGGTTCGGCTTCAGCGTCTGCTCGAGCTGCGTCTTCAACTCATGCACGCGCGGATCGGTCGAGCGCGCGGCGCATACAGCGTATTGATGGACGGATTGCGTCAGGGCCCGCCGTGCCTCCGGCGTTCGCGTCATTTCGGGCTTCGAAAGCCGAAGGACGATCGCCGCCAGGTTCACCAGCATCTCGTCGAGGGCGGTGTCGATGGTCGCGAATTTTCCCATGGCGCACTCCTTGGCAGGGCAACGGAGCCTGCGGGGATGCGTTCCTGAGCCGGGCGAACATGGCTAACGCTTCGTAAACGGCTTGTTCTTGCCGGTCGTCGCGCTAGGCTGAGGCTGAAGCAAGAAGCCAGGGGGAGGGGGCTGCGATGAATCGACGTGACGTCTTGCGCGCCATTGCCGCATTGCCGTTGTTGCGGGCGGCGTATCCGGAGCGGGTCTTCGCGCAAACCTATCCGGTGCGCAATATCACCATGATCGTGCCGTTCCCGGCCGGCGGCCAAGCCGATCTCGCGGCGCGTCCGGTGGCGCAGGCGCTGGAGCGGATTCTCGGCAAGCCCGTCATCGTCGACAACCGCGCCGGCGGCGGCGGTGGTTCGGTCGGCAACGCCGCTGCGGCGCGCGCCGAGCCGGACGGCTACACGCTGCTGATGACGCTGTCATCGCTGGCAGTGCTTCCCGAAGCCGACCGGCTGTTCGACCGGCCCGCGGCCTATGAAGTCTCGCAGTTCATGCCGATCGCGCGCGTGCTGGCGGATCCCACGCTGCTCGCGGTGCCCGCCTCGGCGCCGTGGACGACGGCGCAGGAGTTCATCGAGGATGCAAAGAAGCGTCCGGGCCAGATCACCTATGGCTCGTCCGGCCCCTACGGCACGCTGCATGTCGCCATGGAAATGTTCGCCGCCAGCGCCGGCATCAAGCTGTTGCACGTGCCGTTTCGCGGCGCAGGTCCCGCGCTAACCGCGATCCTCAGCGGCACTGTGCAGGCGATCGCGGCGGCGCCGGGCACGCTGAAGCCGCAGGTCGACGACGGCAAGCTGCGCGTGCTCGCCAATTGCGGCGCGCGGCGCATCGCGAGCTTCCCGGACGTGCCGACCTTCCAGGAGCTCGGCTACAAGGACGTCGAGATGTATATCTGGGCCGGGCTGTTTGCACAGAGCGCGCTGCCAGCCCCGATCGCGAGCCGCCTGCGCGAGGCGATGGCGCAGGTGATGACGAGCCCGGATGTGCTCAGGACCTTCGAGGCCTCGGGCAGCCTCGTCGCCTATCAGGATGCGCCGGCATTTTCAGAGTTCGTTGCGGCCGACAGCGCGCGGCTGATCGCGGCGGTCAAGAAGATCGGTCGGGTGGAATAGGTTCCTGCCCAACCTTCACATTTTTTTGTTGGTTCCGAACCTGCCCGCGTCTCATTGATTGATGAGAATTCGAGGGACATCGGGAAGGATCAGAACCATGCGAACAGAGCGGATTGCGCTGGGTGTGGCGCTTGCGATCGGCGGCATCGTCGCGCAGAGCGCCGCCGCCGAGGAATATCGCGGAACCATGGAGCAGCAGATGGCCTGCACGCCTGACGTCTGGCGCCTGTGCAGCGATCAGATTCCGGATGTCGGCCGAATCACCGCCTGCCTGCGCCAGAATACGCCGCAACTCTCCACCGGCTGCCGCGCTGTGTTCGAGTCCAACAACCAGATGCCGCCACAACAGCAGGTCCCGCGCAATCGCGCCGCGCCGGCGCCGCGCTATAACAACGCACCGCCGCCACCTGCGCAGCCGCGGCCTTACGACGAGGATGACTAGCGTCGTCTAAGGCTTGTGCTCGCAAACATCGACCCACTCGGCCGCGGTCAGCTCCGCCATTCGTTCGGGTGTGATGCGCACCGCGCTGTGGGTCGAGCCCGCGGCCGGCACCACGACGTCGAACGCCTTCAGCGACACGTCGCAATAGACCGGCAGTGGTGACTTCAGACCGAACGGACAGACGCCGCCGACCTCGTGGCCGGTGATGTCGGCGACCTCTTCCAGCCCCAGCATCTTCGGCTTGCCGCCGAACTGCGCCTTCACCTTCTTGTTGTCCATCCGCGAGGTACCGGCGGCGACGATCAGGATGACGCGCTCGCCGATCCGCAAAGACAGCGTCTTGGCAATCCGCCCGGGCTCGACGCCATAGGCTTTGGCGGCGAGCGCGACGGTCGCCGAGCTGATCGGGGATTCCATCACTGATATGTCGGGGGCTTTCTCGGCAAAGAAGGCGCGAACGGATTCCAGGCTCATTCCAGTCAGCTCATTCCAGACTTACGGGCGGGCGATGATCCCCGGCAGCTCCGAGAGCGAACGGACGCGATGATCCGGCAAAAAGCCGAGCTCGTCCATCTGGGTGCGGATCGCCTTGAACATGGTGAGCGGTGCCACGAGTTCGGTCTCGACGCAAGCCAGTGCCATCGCCTCCGGCGTCACCCGCTCGATCCAGGCGACGTTGAGCCCGAATGACTTTGCTCCCGCCACGTCCCAGGGATTGGACGATACGAACAGCACCTCATCAGGCGCGGTGCCGAGCACCCCGCCGATCAGCTCATAGGCTTGCGGGCTCGGCTTGAAGATCTTCCTGGCATCGACGCTGATGGTGGCATCGAGCAGGCGGTCGAGCCCGGAATTGCGCACCAGCGCGTTCAGCATCTCCGGGCTGCCATTGGAGAGGATGGCGAGCTTTCGCGGCTTTAGCGCCGCGAGCGCGGCCGTCGCGTCGGGATAGAGATCGAGATGCAGATATTTCTCGATCACCCGCTCGAAGGCTTCGTTCTCATAGGCAAGCCCGAGCACGCGCAGCGTATAGGCGAGCGAGTCGCGGGTGACGGAAGCAAAGTCCTGATAGCGCCGCATCAACGAGCGCAGCCAGGTGTATTCGAGCTGCTTGATCCGCCAGACCTGCGTGATGATCTCGCCATAGCCGGGAAACGCCTCCTCGGTGATCTCGGCGACCGACTGGATGTCGTAAAGCGTCCCGTAGGCGTCGAAGACAACGGCGTTGATGCTCATGGGCTGTCCTTTCGCGCGCTGGTGGTCACAAGAGCTCCGCTGGGAGGAGTGCGCATCATCGTCAGCTTACCAAAGCACAGCGGAAGCCTGCCACTACGCGGTCCGCGGCTTGTGATCCAGGGCGGACTTGGATCGCGAATCTGCAGGGCTCTTCTGTTCTGTCCCACCTCGCGCCCACCTCTGCCGGACGTTAGACCTTAGCTGTATCGCTGCGTGTGGCGGGAACCCCTGGACCGGCGGTCGATTCATGACATGAACCAGTCAATTCGGATTGGCGCCATGGGCATCGAGCGCAGCTACACACCCTTCCGCAGTCGGGCGGAAGAGTTCCGAACCAAGGCGGATAACGCCGAGCATCGCGAAGCCAAGGATACCCTGCGCAAGGTGGCGAAGAGTTACGATGAACTGGCACGGCGTGCTGAGCAAATCCGCACCCTCCAGGACGCCGCCGAGTAGGCAGCCACAACTGACGTGCACTTTTAGACCGTCCCGCGTTCAGCCATGCACGACGAGCAAAGCAAGCGCTCCCACGGCCAGCACCGCCCAGCTTACGAAGGCGCGAACATGCGAACCAGGTTCGGCGCAAAGCCGTCCGTTTTCTAAAGCGTCACGACGATCTTGCCGAAGTGTGAGCCGCTCCGCAGGTGTTCATAGGCGTCAAGGAGGTCGTCGAAGCCATAGATTCTATCCACGACCGGGTGGATTGCATGTTCAGTCAGGAAGCTGCTCATCGCCGTGAAATGTTCGACCGATCCGACGGTGACTCCGATGATGTCGGCGTTCTCCCATTGCAGACGGGCAAGGTCCGGTTTCGGGCCGAACCCCGTCAGGACGCCAATCTGAACGATCTTGCCGCCCGACGCGACGGAACGCAGCGACCGGTCATAGGTGCCGGGACCGCCGAGTTCGAGAATGTGGCTGGCGCCTTTCCCGTCCGTCGCCTTCATCAGGGCGACATCCCAGTCGGGCGTGTCGCGATAGTTGATCAGGGTCGAGCCGCCCAGCGCCTTGGCACGGGCGAGCTTCTCATCCGAGGATGAGATGACGATCGCGCGTGCGCCCAGCGCAGCCGCAAATTGCAAGCCGAACAGCGCGACGCCGCCTGTTCCCTGGACCAGCAGCGTGTCGCCCCTGCGCATCCCGCCGCGCGCGATCAGGCCGTGCCAGGCTGTGACAGCCGCGCAGGGCAAGGTTGCCGCCTCGACCAGAGACAGATGCGCCGGCACGGCGACGAGCGCCGCGGCCGGCAGCACGACATACTCCGCGAGCATTCCATCGGTCGTGTTGCCGCCGAGGGATGACGAAACGTAGCTGGACTTGAACGGCCCCGAAACCCAATCGCGAAAGAACGAGGCGGCGACGCGGTCCCCAACGTGCCATTGCGTGACATTGGAGCCGATCGCGTCAACGATTCCCGCACCGTCGGAGAGCGGCACGCGGCCGTTGAGCCCGCTTTGTCCCGCGCGGTCGAGGGTAATCAGGTCGCGGTAGTTCAAGCTGGTCGCTTGGACGCGGATGCGAACCTCGCCTTCGCCGGGTTCGGGTCTGCCGACCTCAACGGGTTCGAGGCGGGCGGCTCCGGCATGGCTGCTCAAATGGTAGGCTTTCATGGTGGCTCCCTCTCAAGTGGCATTCACCTGGATGAGCAGAGTCTGTAAGGTCTGACAGCGCTGTGAGGGTCAAGAGGTTTCCAGATGAAAATAGGCGAACTCTCCCGGAGGACGGGAGTCAGCGTTCGAATGCTGCGTTATTACGAAAGCGAAGGACTGCTTGCGCCGCAGCGCACCGATAGTGGCTATCGCGACTATGGCCCCGCCGAAGAGGAAACCGTGGAGCGGATCAAGATGCTCGGCGCGGCCGGGATGACGCTCCAGACGATCCAGCAATTGCTGCCCTGCGTGCGCAACAATGATCCGACCTTCACGCCGTGCAACGAGTTGCGAAAAATACTCACCGAGCAGGTCGGCCTGATCGACGAGCGCATCGAGACGCTCAGCCAGAGCCGGACGATACTGGCCGGCTATCTGGCAAGCGTGAACTGATCGCGCTGACGTCCGCAGATGGGCGGACATCAGCGCTGGTCGCTGGGACTTTCTCAGATCCCGACAATCTTCCGCTAGATCCCCAAAATCTTCCGCGCGTTGGCCTTCAGCACCTTCGGCCGGATCTCGTCGCGGATCTCGATCTTGGAAAAGTCCGACAGCCAGCGGTCCGGCGTGATGACGGGCCAGTCCGAGCCGAACAGCATCTTGTCCTGCAAAATCGAGTTGATGTAGCGCACCAGGATCGGCGGGAAGTACTTCGGCGACCAGCCGGAGAGGTCGATGTAGACGTTCGGCTTGTGGGTCGCGACAGACAGCGCCTCTTCCTGCCAGGGGAACGAGGGGTGGGCGAGGATGATCTTGAGGTCGGGGAAATCGGCCGCGACGTCGTCCATGTACATCGGGTTGGAATATTTCAGCCGCATACCCATGCCGCCGGGCATGCCTGAACCGACGCCGGTCTGGCCGGTGTGGAACAGCGCGATCGCGCCGCCATTGTTGATCTCTTCATAGAGCGGGTAGGCCATGCGGTCGTTGGCGTAGAAGCCCTGCATGGTCGGGTGGAATTTGAAGCCGCGCACGCCGTATTCCTCGATCAGCTTGCGCGCCTCGCGTGCGCCGAGCTTGCCCTTGTGCGGGTCGATCGAGGCGAACGGGATGAGGACGTCGAGATGGTCGGAGGCGGCCTCGATCATCTCGTAATTGTTGTAGCGGCGGAAGCCGGTCTCGCGCTCGGCATCAACAGGGAAGATCACCGCGGCGATGTTCTTGGCGCGGTAATAGGCCGCGGTCTCCGGCACGGTCGGCGGATGTTTGTTGGGCGACTTGAAGTACTCGGCCATCTGGGCCTGGAAGTCGTCATAGCCGTCGTCGGGATGGCAGCCGCAGGGCTCCTCGGCATGGGTATGGATGTCGATGGCGACGACTTTGTCGATATCAGGCAGCTTCAGCTTCGGCATTTGTGTCCTCCCGACGGGTTGTCAAATTGATTATAGGATATAACGAATTTGGCAAGGCATTGCTGAAGGGGAAACCGCAGGCCGCAAAAGTCTTTGGCGGGATTGGCCTCGGATAGGTCGGATTGGGCCGATCCGGGCTGATCTACTGTGCATGGGGTTGTTTTCACGATTTTGCCTGGGCGGAAGGCGGCAGTTAACATTGACACCACCGCCCGCGATGCCCTAAGAACCGCCCCGTCCCGGGCGGCTGGTCCGCCAGCGGGAAAGATCTCATTTTGCCACATTCGCGCGTGCCGAAACGGGTGTGCCGAACACGGCCTTTCGAACGTCCAGGATTCTGCCATGAAGGTCCGTAACTCGCTGAAGTCGCTGCGCGGTCGCCATCGCGCCAACCGCCTGGTCCGCCGCAAGGGCCGGGTCTATGTGATCAACAAGGTGCAGCGCCGCTTCAAGGCTCGCCAGGGCTAATCGCCCGACTGTTCCGCGCGCCCCGCAAGACCACGGCTCACACGAGTTTGACGCCGCCTTTGCTTTGCAAGGGCGGCTTTGCGCGTTTAGACTTTCACCATGACCGTGAGATTCTGTTTCGCGCGCACCCTGTGTCTGGCCCTCATTCTGGGAGCCGCCGGCCTCGCCCCGGCGCTGGCGCAGGATGATCCGGCTCCGCCGGCGAAGCAGCAGAAGAAGCTGCCGGAGGCCCCGGCCAAGCTGCCCAAGGCCGACCGCACCAAGAACCTCGATTTCCTGTTCGGCGCGCTGAAGGCCGCCCCGGACGAGGACAGCGCCAAGCATGTCGAGGCGCGGATCTGGGCGATCTGGCTGCAGACCCCGAGCGACACCGCGGCGCTGCTGATGGCGCGGGCCAAGGCCGCAGTCGATGCGCAGAAGGTCGACGTCGCGATCAAGCTGCTGGATGCCGTCATCAAGCTGCGGCCCGATTATATCGAGGCCTGGAACCGGCGTGCGACGCTCTACTACATGCAGAACGACTATGCCCGTTCGCTCGCGGACATCCGCGAAGTGCTGATTCGCGAGCCCCGGCATTTCGGTGCGCTCGCCGGGCTCGGCATGATCATGCAGGATGTCGGTGACGAGAAGCGCGCGCTCGAGGCCTATCGCAAAGCGCTGGCCATCAATCCGCATCTCGAGAAGATCCCCGACCAGGTGAAGGCGCTGACCGAGAAGGTCGAAGGTCGCGACATCTAGTCGATATTTCGAGCAGTTGCGGCGCGGACCGATTAACCACGATCGGAAGCACCGGGCCGCAACGACTATTGTCGGCGGCGCCGCAGGTCTACCTGCATGGCAGGAGCAAAAGCCATGAAGCGCTTGATCTTTGGTTGCAGCTTGCTGCTGGCGTCGGGGACGATGAGTCTCGCCGACGGACTGTTCTGGGTGGTCGGCAATCGCGCCACCGGCAAATGCCATATCGTGACCAGCAATCCGGTCATCATCGGCGACATCTGGTTCGGCGACGGGCCCTACAAGTCCAAGGCCGATGCCAAGCTGGCCCGCTCGACCATCCGCGCCTGCCCCGTGCCCACGCCGGACGAGGAAAAGGCCGAGGACGGCGCGGGCTAGTGCAGGGCGCTGGTGCCGCGCTCGGCGAGACCGCGATCGGCGGCTGCGGCGTAGGCCTTTGCGAGCTCGCTCTCGAGGTGCTCGTTGATCAGGAGCAGAGCCCGCACGGCCCCGCGCAAGTCGCCGTTGCAGCTGGCGACGATCTCGTCGATTGCGGTGTCGTTCGATCTGAAGCGCATCGAAAAATCCTCCGGTTCAAACCAGGACAATCCTGCCGGTCTTTCCTGCATCCCCTGAGGTTGCGAGGAGGGATCGGCGCCCATCCGCGTCTAAATGGCGGAACCGACCGTGGCGATTATATGGACAGCGCGATGACGACCGCATGAAGCTGGTCCGAAGCTTGTGCGCATCAAGCAGGGGCCTTGTTTCTGTTGGTTTTTTTATTTTCGATTATGCACATATCCACAGGGGGTGGCATTTCCTGTGGAAGCGCCGAGCTGCCCCGGGCGAAACTGCTGCCCACGTAACTCGTAACTGCGATGTGCCCTGGATCGCCCGGACCCTCTCCATGATCGTGCTCTCAGCCGTGACGGCGCTGGTGCTGCTGGCGCTGGTCACGCAGGCCGGCGTTGTTGCTTTGCAGCGCGCATTTCCGCCGCAGGGGCGGATGGTCGAGGTCGATGGGGCGACGCTGCACGTCGTCGAGATCGGCCCGCGCGAGGCGGGCCTGCCGATCGTGATGCTGCACGGCGCAAGCTCAAATCTCGAAGTCATGCGGCGGCCGCTCGGCGACCTTCTGGCCAGGCAGCACCGCGTCATCCTGATCGACCGTCCCGGCCACGGCTGGAGCACGCGCGCATTGCGGCAGGATTCGACGCCGGAGGTGCAGGCGCGCATGATCGACGCAGCGCTAAGCAAGCTCGAGATCGATCGCGCGATCTTCGTCGTGCATTCCTGGAGCGGTGCGCTCGGCGCGCGGCTGGCGCTCGATCATGCGAGCCGCGTCGCCGGGCTCGTGATGCTGGCGCCGGTGACACATCCGTGGCGAGGCGGCGTCGGCCGCTATAACGAGATCATCGCCACGCCTATCATCGGCCCGCTGCTTGCCTACACCATCACGCTGCCGCTGGGCTATTTCGTCACGGAAACCGGTGCGCGCAACGTCTTCCTGCCGCAGACGATGCCGGACGGTTTCGTGAGGGATTCGGCGACGCCGCTGTTGCTGCGCCCGCGCGAATTCATCGCCAATGCCTTTGACCTGGTGACGCTGAAGGCGTCGGTGGCCGCCCAGGCTGCCCGCTATGGCGAGATCAGACTGCCTGTCACCATCATCGCCGGCGAGCCCGACAAGACGGTGAAAACGGACATCCACGCGCGTCCGTTTGCCGCGACGGTGCCGAACGCAAAGCTGATCGTGCTGCCCGATCTCGGCCACATGGTGCAGAACGCGGTGCCGGATCTGGTGAAGGCGGAGATCGAGACGATGATCGGTCACATCGCCTCGGCACAGGCGGTCGCCGATTAAAACGCGCCAGAAGAAAAGCCAGAGCTTCGGTTCTGATCAGAACCGAAGCTCCAGCGGCCGCTGTTGCGCGGGTTACTGCTTGATTTTTCCGTCCTTGTCGAACTGCGACACATAGGCCCAGAGATTGTTGATCTCGGTCTCGTTCTTGATGCCGGCGAACGCCATCTTGGTGCCGGGGACCTTGGCCTTCGGGTCCTTGATGTATTCCTTGAACTGGGCCTCGTTCCAGGTGATGCCGGAGTTCTTGTTGGCTTCGGAATAGTTGTAATCCGGCGCGGTGCCGGATTTGCGGCCGTCGAGACCGTTGAGCTCGGGCCCAACCTTGTTCTTGGCGCCTTCGCCGATCGCATGGCAGGCCAGGCACTTGTTGAACGACGTCTTGCCGGCTGCGACGTCCTGCGCCATCGCACTGGACGCTGCGGCAGTCATGGCAAGGGCAACCAGCGCGCCGAAAGTCAGTTTTGTCATAGGATGCTCTTCGTCTCTTCCCGGGGGTCAGATGGTGGGTCGTCGTTTTGGCAGGTCCGGTGCAAGTGGACAAGCCGCGAAACTGTGACAGGTTTCCTGCTAGCAGACTTGCCCCAGAGAGAACTTGCGCTGCAACAAAGCAATGCGACCTTTGGACGACCCTACCCAAACGGCGGGAGACATGATTGATTTGCTGGAACAAATTCCAATGCCGGACGAAGGTTTGTTGATATGGCCATCATGATGCCCGCGAGCGACCAGGCGGTGCTGGCGCGCCGCGCGGAGATCGTTGCTGCATTGCGCGCAATCGTGCCCGGCGAGGGCGTGATCGATACGCCTGCCGAGATGCGCGCCTACGAATCCGACGGGCTGACCGCCTATCGGCAGCCGCCGATGGTCGTGGTGTTGCCCGACACGACCGAGCAGGTTTCGCTCGTCCTGAAATATTGTGCCGCGCACGGCATCAAGGTGGTGCCGCGTGGCTCCGGCACCTCGCTGTCGGGCGGCGCGCTGCCGCTGGAGGATGGCGTGCTGCTGGGGCTCGGCAAGTTCAAGCGCATCCGGGAGATCGATTTCGACAACCGCGTCGTCGTCACCGAGCCCGGCGTCACCAACCTGGCCATCAGCCAGGCGGTCGCGCATGCCGGCTTCTACTACGCGCCCGATCCATCCTCGCAGATCGCCTGCTCGATCGGTGGCAATGTCGCCGAGAATTCCGGCGGCGTGCACTGTCTGAAATACGGCATGACCACCAACAACGTGCTCGGTTGCGAGATCGTGCTGATGAGCGGCGAGATCCTGCGGATCGGCGGCAAGGGGTGCGAGAACCCCGGCTACGACCTGATGGGCGTCATCACCGGCTCGGAAGGCCTGCTCGGGGTCATCACCGAAATCACGGTGCGCATCCTGCAGAAGCCGGAGACGGCGCGCGCCCTCATGGTCGGCTTTGCCGAAGTCGAGGCCGCCGGCGAATGCGTGGCCCGGATCATCGGCGCCGGCATCATTCCCGGCGGCATGGAGATGATGGACAAGCCCGCGATCCACGCGGCCGAAGCCTTCGTCCATGCCGGCTATCCGCTCGACGTCGAAGCGCTGCTCATCATCGAGCTCGACGGCCCCAAGATCGAGGTCGACGAGCTGATCAGCCGTGTCGAGGCGATCGCCAATGGCTGTGGCTCCACCACCTGCCAGATCTCGACCTCGGAGGCCGAGCGCAACCTGTTCTGGGCGGGCCGCAAAGCGGCATTCCCCGCCGTGGGCCGCATCTCGCCCGATTATCTCTGCATGGACGGCACCATCCCGCGCGGCGCACTGCCGAAGGCGCTGGCGCGCATCCGCGAGCTCTCGGAAAAATACCAGCTCGGCTGCGCCAACGTGTTTCACGCCGGCGACGGCAATCTGCACCCGCTGATCCTCTATGATGCGAACAAGCCCGGCGAGATCGAGCGCGCCGAAGCTTTCGGCGCCGACATCCTGCGCGCCTGTGTCGAGTTCGGCGGCGTGCTGACCGGCGAGCACGGCGTCGGCATCGAGAAGCGCGATCTGATGCCCGACATGTTCACCGAGATCGATCTCAACCAGCAGCAGCGGCTGAAATGCGCGTTCGACGCGCAGGGCCTGCTCAACCCCGGCAAGGTATTTCCGACCCTGCACCGCTGTGCCGAGCTCGGCCGCATGCATGTCCACGCGGGCAAGCTGGCATTTCCGGATATTCCGCGGTTCTGAAGCCATGGCTGGCTCGCCCTCCCTTGTCTCGTGGGAGAGGGCGAGCCGGCATTGTTCTTCACATCAGCGCGTATTGCGTCCGCTCGCGCCTCGCCAGCAGCGGCAGCGCTTGCCCGGTGATGTGGCTCTTGAAATGCGCGCTCTCCTGATGCGCCTTGAACGCCGCCTCGTCGCGGAACAATTCGTAGAACAGGAACTGGGCCGGGTTGTCCTTGGCGCGGCTGATCAGGAACAGCTTCACGCCGGGTTCGCTTTGAGCCTGTGGGAGGAAGCCGCGCAGGATCTCGGCCACGCGGTCCACTTGCTCGGCCTTCGCTTCCCATTGCGCCACGACCAGAAGACCGCCGCCGCCGACGGCTTGATGGATGGCTTGCTGGGTCATTGCGTGCTCGTTCATGAGGGAACTCCATTGCAGAGGGAACAGTTCGATCAATAACGAAGCTTGCTCGGAAATGATTCGACGGCGATCGAAGCACGATTGTGCCGAAGGAGCCGTGCTCGATTGCCGCCCGCGCTCGCCGGATCGGCGACCGTTCGATGCGTGCACCTCCTTTGGAATGAGGCCGCGAAAGCTCCGCGCGAATTGATTTCCGACGCGAATTTCGCTACCGCCTTTCCCCGTGGATACGCTCAGGGTCAGAGACGCCAAAGACGTCGAAGAGGTGGTGCGCGCGGCGATTGCGAGCGAGCAGCCGCTCGAGATCGTCGGCCGTGGCAGCAAGCGCAGCATCGGGCATGCGATGGCGACCAACGCGGTGCTCGACGTCTCCGCGCTGAATGCCGTCACCTCCTATGAGCCCAACGAGCTGATCGTCACGCTGCAGGCCGGCGCGCCGGTGGCCGACGTGCTGTCCCTGATCGACGCCAAGAACCAGCAATTCGCCTTCGAGCCCGTCAACACCGCGCCGCTGCTCGGCACGTCCGCATCGGGCACCATCGGCGGCATGATCGCCTCCGGCCTGGCCGGCCCGCGGCGGATCAGGGCGGGCGGCGCACGCGATCATCTTCTGGGGGCGCATGCCGTCTCCGGCTTTGGCGACAGCTTCAAGACCGGCGGCAAGGTGGTCAAGAACGTCACGGGCTATGATCTCTGCAAGCTGCTGGCAGGGTCCTGGGGCACGCTGTCCGTCATGACCGAGGTGACGCTGAAGGTGATGCCGAAGCCGGAGGCCGAGCGGACGCTGTTGCTGCGCGGGTTGGATGATGCCGCCGCCAACAAGGCGATGACAGCGGCGCTCGGCTCGCCCTTCGACGTCTCCGCCGCCGCGCATCTGCCGAAATCGGCTTTCCGTGCCAAGACCGAGGGACTTGGCGATGTCGCCGGCGAGGGCGAGGCGCTGACGGTGCTGCGGCTCGAGGGCATCACCGCTTCTGCCGGCCACCGCGCCGGCTCCTTGCGCGAATTGCTGGCGCCGTTCGGAACCGCTGAGGTCATCGAGGATGCCGCCTCCTCCGCGCTGTGGACCACCATTCGCGACGTATTGCCTTTCGCGGCCGGCGGCGCGCTCGGGGCCTGGCCGGTGTGGCGGATCGTCTGTCCACCGGCTTCGGGCGCTGCGCTCGGGGCGCTATTGGCGCGCGAGACGGGCGGCGAGGTCATCTACGATTGGGGCGGCGGCTTGATTTGGGCGGCGATGCCGCCCGCGGGTGATGCGCACGCCGCGGCCGTTCGCCAGCGGACCAACGCGTTCGGCGGGCATGCCACGCTGATCCGGGCGGCCGAGGATGTCAGGCGCGAAGTCGATGTCTTCCACCCGCAAGCACCAGGTGTTGCTGCCCTGAGCGAACGGGTCCGCGCCAGCTTCGATCCGAAATCCATTCTGAACCGGGGACGGCTGACGCGAGGCGCTCCGGCATGAAGACCGAATTCTCACTGGCACAGCTCGCCGACCCTGATATCGCCGAAGCCGACAAGATCCTGCGCGCTTGCGTCCATTGCGGCTTCTGCACCGCGACCTGCCCGACCTATGTCCTGCTCGGCGACGAGCTCGATAGCCCGCGCGGCCGCATCTATCTGATCAAGGAGATGCTGGAAAAGGACCAGGCGCCGACGCCAGAGGTGGTCAAGCACGTCGACCGTTGCCTGTCGTGCCTCGCCTGTATGACCACCTGCCCCTCGGGGGTGAACTACATGCACCTCGTCGATCAGGCCCGGGTCAGGATCGAGCAGCGCTATGAGCGTCCGCTCGCCGAGCGGCTGCTGCGCCGGGTGCTCGCCTTCGTGCTGCCGGATCCGCAACGGTTTCGTATCAGCATGCGGTTGGCGCAGCTTGCCCGGCCGCTCGCTGTCTTCCTGCCGACCCCGCGGCCCTCGGCCACCCCGGGCCTGATCCAGCGCCTCAAGGCGATGCTGGCGCTGGCGCCTGGCCGGCTGCCGGCACCGGGCGCGCTTCCCGGCAGCGTGTTCGCAGCGCTCGGCAAGAAGCGCGGCCGCGTCGCGCTGCTCCAGGGCTGCGCCCAGCAGGTGCTGGCGCCGCGCATCAATCAGGCCGCCATCAATCTGCTCACCCGCCACGGCATCGAGGTCGTGCTGGTCAAGGATGAGCAATGCTGCGGCGCGCTCACCCATCATCTCGGCCACGACGATGATGCGCTGGCGCGGGCTCGCGCCAACGTCAGGGCCTGGCAGAAGGAGGCGGCAGGCGAGGGGCTCGACGCCATCCTGGTGACGACCTCCGGCTGCGGCACGGTGATCAAGGACTATGGTTACCTGCTGCGCGAGGACGCCGCATTCGCAGCCGACGCGGCGCAAGTGTCCGCGCTCGCGAAGGACATCACCGAATACGTCGCTGGTCTTGCCCTCACGCCGAGCACGCAACAGGGCGATGTCGTCGTCGCCTATCACTCCGCGTGCTCGTTGCAGCACGGACAGAAAATCACGGGGCTTCCGAAAGAATTGCTTTCCAAGAATGGATTCGTGGTGAAAGATGTGCCCGAGAGCCATTTGTGTTGCGGTTCGGCGGGGACTTACAACATTCTCCAGCCCGAGCTTGCGGGCCGGTTGCGCGATCGCAAGGTCGCCAACATCGCGAGCGTCAAGCCGGACATGATTGCCGCGGGCAATATCGGCTGCATGGTGCAGATTGCCAGTGGCACGTCAGTTCCGGTCGTACACACGATTGAGCTTCTCGATTGGGCTACGGGCGGGTCGCGGCCGGCATTGAATCCGTCGCGCTGAGCTTTCGTCCGGAGGTGACGGCTGAAGAGCCCGATCGACCATTGTTCGGCGGCAACAGGAGGACCACGATGGCGAAAGCGAGCAAGAAAAAAAGCAAGAAGGCCAAAAAGGCCAAGAAGGTCGTAAGCGCGAAGAAGGCGACGAAGAAGAAGGCGGCCAAGAAGTCGGCGAAGAAGTCCGCCAGGAAATCTGCAAAGAAGGCCGCGCCGAAGAAAGCTGCCAAGACGTCAGCAAAGAAGGCTGCGGCCAAGAAGGCTGTGAAGAAGGCGGCGCCGAAGAAGGCCGCCAAGAAAGCAGCGCCGAAGAAGGCGAAGGCAGCTCCCGCGGCGAAGCCAGCGGCCCCCGTGGCGCCGGCGCCGGAGCCGGCGGCTGAGACGAGCTGGGCGATGCCTTCGTCTTCTGCGGAAGCGACGCCGGCCGAGGGGCAAGGTTAGGCCCGCAGGGGGACAAGCCCAGACCGAACGCCGGGTCTGTCCCCTGATAAGGATCGACAGCGGTAAGGCCGCGGCGGCGACGCTGCGGCCTTTTTGCATGGGCGGCCGATGGCTGCTCGTTTTTGAGTCACTTGATTCGTCGCAGGCGCGCCACGGTGCCCGCGGCTACGTAGTATCCCGGGTCACTTTCTGCACCTTGGCGTGAAAATAATGTGATCGAGAAGCAACACCGGCTGACAACCTTTCGTGGAATCGCCAGAACGCCCAAAAAGGCGGCAGATGCTCGTGTTTTTTGCTTCTCGGTTTAAGTTCCTCCATCCAGATTGGACCAGTTACGAAATTTGCAATCAGGTCGGGCGGCCCCGGGGGGCTTCCGGAGCTCGACCGGGGTCTAGAACTGGTGATGGGGATCGAAATGAAAAAAGTGACTTTGTTGGCAACGGCGCTGGCAATGGTGACGGGTTCGGCTTTCGCGGCGGACATGCCCTTGAAGGCCCTGAAGGCTCCCCCGGCACCCGCCTTTGATCCCTGGGATATCGCCTTCGGCGGCGCGATCATGAACGACTACATCTTCCGCGGCGTGACCCAGTCCAACCACAAGCCGTCGGTCGCCGCCTATTTCGAGCCGCGCTACAACATCAACAAGGACCTCCAGCTGTACGCCGGCGTGTCCGCTGAGAGCATCTCCTTCGCCAACCGCGCTGCGGCCGAAGTCGACATCTACGGCGGTATCCGCCCGACCTTCGGCGCCTTCGCCTTCGATATCGGCGTCTGGGGCTACCTGTATCCGGGCGGAAGCTGCGCCGACAACGTGCTGACCGGCGGCATTCCCGGCGGCGGCGTCTGCCCCGTCAGCACCACGACCATCTTCCTTGCCGACGGCAACGTCATGAAGAAGGACGTCAGCTTCTTCGAAGTCTACGGCAAGCTGAACTACACCATCAACGACAACTGGTCGGTCGGCGTGAACGAGTACTACTCGCCGAACTTCCTGAACTCGGGTGCGTGGGGCAACTACTCCTCGGTGACCGCGAAGTGGATCGCGCCGAGCACGACGTTCGGCGCTTCGGGCGTCGGCATGTATGTGTCGGGAGAGTTCGGCCGGCAGTGGTTCGGCACCTCGGATGCCTTCTACGGCACCGGTGCAGGCACCGTCTTCGCCAATGGCATTCCCTACAAGGACTACAACACCTGGAACGTCGGGATCGGCTTTACCTACAAGGTGTTCACGCTGGATCTGCGTTACTCCGACACCGACCTGAACAAGGGTGATTGCAACGCCTTCACCAGCGCCTTCAACGCTACCGGCACCACCAACGTCACCCCGATCAATCCGGGCGGCGCTGGCTCCAACTGGTGCGGCGCGGCGGGTGTCGCCAAGCTGTCCTTCGACCTGACGGCGATGAGCAACCTGAAATAGGTTTTGTCCCGAGAGTACTTCCGAGGGCGGCAGAGCAATCTGCCGCCCTTTTGTTTTTGAGAAGCTTCTCGTGCCCCGGGCGCAGCGCAGCGCTTCTTCAGCGGTGCGTTGCAAAGCCAGGGCCCAGCCGCTCTGCGGCGTAGCACCAGGGTCCCGGCTCTGCGCCGCAACGCTGAAGGGCGTTGCGGCTCGTCCGGGAACGAGAGCCGGGTCTGGTTCTTCTTCCGTCCCGTTGGCGGGCCGCGCCTTTTCGCCTCAGCGCGCCGCACTCGCCTCCGGCTCGGCCGGCACGTCGCCATGGCCCAGCACATGGATCTCGCCGCTCTCCGCCAGCGCCACCTTGCGGGTGTGGAAAGCATCAAGCGTCGAGCGGTGCCCGATCGAGACGATGGTGGCCTGCGGCAGCCTCTCGGCCAACAGCCGATAGAGCCTCGCCTCGGACAATTCGTCGAGCGAGGCGGTGGCCTCGTCGAGGAACAGGTAGTCCGGCGCATGCAGCAGCGCGCGGGCAAGCCCCAGTCGCTGTTGCTCGCCGAGCGAGAGCATCCGGTTCCAATGGCCGTGCTCGCTGAGCCGTTCGGCGAGGTCGGGCAAGCCGACCGCGATGAGCGCGTCCCGGATCTGGGTTGCCGGGAATGCGCCGGGGGCTGCGGGATAGACCACGGCGTCACCCAGTGCACCCACCGGGAAGTAGGGACGTTGCGGCAGCATCATCAGCTTCGCCTGCGCGGGGACGACGATGGTGCCGGTGCCGAACGGCCAGATGCCGGCGATGGCCCGGAACAGCGTCGACTTGCCGGAGCCCGACGGTCCGGTCACGAGCACGCGTTCCGGCGTCTGGATGGCGAAGCCGTCGGCGGCGACCAGTGGCGTGCCGTTGGGAAGATACACGCAGAGCTTTTCCAGGCCGATATTGCGGCTGCCGCCTGTCGCCTTGAGCTCGATCGTCGCTTCATGCGCCGGCAGGTTTGCCGCCGTGGCGACCGACATTTCGAAGCCGTCGAGGCGGGCGACAATCGCGCGCCATTCCGCGATCGATCGATAGAACGAGACGAAAAAGGACAGCGCATCCTGCACCTGGCCGAAGGCCGAACCGGTCTGCATCATGTCGCCGAGCTGGATGCTCTTGGCAAAGTAGGCGGGCGCGACCACCACGTAGGGAAAGATGGTTGCAGCCTGACCGTAGCTCGCCGTGAAGGCGGTGAGGCGTTTCGTCCGGCTCATGATCGCATACCAGTTGGCGATGACGGAGCCGAAGCGCTGCAGGAGATGGCCTTGTTCTGCGCGCTCTCCTTTCAAAAGTGCAATCTGCTCGGAATTCTCGCGCACGCGGATCAGGTTGAAGCGGAAGTCCGCCTCGTAGCGCTGCTTCTCGAAATAAAGGTTGATGAGCGGCGCACCGATCCAGTGCGTCAGCGCGGTGCCGAGGAGCGCGTAGGCCAGCGCGCACCAGACCAGAAAACCGGGGATGACGATGTCGGTGCCGTAAATGTGCAGCGGCGCCTTGTTGGACAGGCCCCAGAGGATGACGATGAACGAGGCCAGCGTCACGATCGACGACAGCAGGCCGAGGCCGAGGACCAGCGTTTGCTCGACGAAGTTCGTGACGTCGTCGGTGAGACGCTGGTCGGGGTTATCGGCGGCATCGCCCTTCAGCTGCATGCGGTAATGGGTGGCGCCGTCCAGCCATTCGCCGAGATAGTGTTGTGTCAGCCAGCGCCGCCAGCGGATCTGCAGCCACTGGTTCAGGTACAGCTTGTAAACGGCTATCGCGACATAGGTGAAGGCAAGGCCGAGGAAGATCCAGACCTGCATCACGAACTCGTTCAGATCGTAGGCCTGGAGCGCACTGTAGAACCGGTTCTGCCACTGATTGAGCAGCACATTGATGGCGACGAGTGCCAGCTCCATCGCCACGACGACGGCGAGCAGGCCGCGACCGGCCCATTTGTCTTCCGATCGGAAATATGGGCCGGCGATTCGCCAGACAATCGCGAGCGTGGCGCGGATGTTCTTCACAGAGCGGGATCTCCTGCAGGGCTGTGCGCAAATGTCTCAAGCCAAACCATTGAGGCAAGGGCGGAAATCAGTGCACTTAGACTAAAGTCGCAAGTGGTGCAATTTGCGTTGGCTTGTCGCGGCTTGCAACCCTAGCATGGGCCTCAACGGCGCGGGGTGGGGGCCTTCGGGATTTCGCGAGCTTGTGAGCGGACGGGAACCGCTGCATTCGCGAGGAATTCGCGTCCCCTTCGGGGGTTATCGCTCAGCGTCAAGCAGGATCGGCTGTCCACGCGGGCCGCCTGCCGCACACATGCGTGGGGGAGGAAGACCATGTGGAATCAAATCTATGATCCGCTGCACAGCCCGGTGCTGTCGACGATCGCGGCGGCAGTCCCCGTCGTCACACTGCTGGTCCTGATCGCGAGCGGGCGCGTTCAGGCTCACATCGCAGCCGTCATCGCCATGATCGTGACCAACCTGATCACGATCTTCGTTTTCACCATGCCCGCGAACATGTCGATCCGCGCCTCGATCCTCGGCATCGTGACCGGCTTCTTCCCGATCGGCTGGATCGTCCTCAACGTCATCTTCCTCTACCAGGTGACGGTTGGATGCGGCAAATTCGAGCTGCTCAAGCGTGCGATCGGCAGCGTGACCGAGGATCGGCGGCTGCAATTGCTGCTGGTGGCCTTCTCGTTCGGAGCGTTCTTCGAAGGCGCCTCCGGCTTCGGCACGCCGGTCGCGATCACCGGCGCCGTGCTGATCGGGCTCGGCTTCTCGCCGCTGGCGGCCTCGGGGCTCTCGCTGATCGCCAACACCGCACCCGTCGCCTATGGCGCGCTGGGCACGCCGATCCAGGGCCTTGCCTCGGTCACCGGGCTCGATCCCTACATCCTGGGTGCCATGGTCGGCCGGCAATTGCCGTTCTTTTCGCTGATCGTGCCGTTCTGGGTCGTGTGGGCCTTCGCCGGCTGGCGTGGAATGAAGGACGTCTGGCCGGCCATCCTCGTCACCGGCGTGTCGTTCGCGATCCCGCAATTCGTGATCTCGAACTACATCAATCCCTGGATCGTCGATATCGGCGCATCGCTGATCTCGATGGGCGCGCTGATCCTGTTCCTTCGAGTCTGGCAGCCGAAGCAGCTCTGGCTTTCCCCGGCGCTACGCGGCCGCGATGAATCGGCGGCCACCATGGCGGCTGCAAAACCGCTCGACAAGACGCCCTTGACGCAAGGCGAGCTGTTCAGTGCGCTTCTGCCGTGGATCATCGTCTGCATCGTGATGCTGATCTGGGGCAACGGCGCCTTCAAGACCTGGGCGAACGGCATCTTCACCTGGAACTATCCCGTTCCCGAACTGCACCAGATGATCAACAAAATGCCGCCGGTCGCGCCAGGGCCGACAAAGGAAGCGGCCGTGTTCAGCTTCACCTATCTGTCGTTCACCGGCACGGGCATGCTGATCGCGGCGATCATCTCCGGCCTGCTGATGGGCGTCGGTCCCGGCAAACTCGTGGCCGAATATGGCCGCACCATCCGGCTCTGCGCGATCTCGCTGATCACGATCTCGGCGATGCTCGCGATCGGTACGCTGACGCGGCTGTCTGGTGTCGACGCGACGCTCGGTCTCGCCTTCGCCGCAACCGGCGTGCTCTATCCCTTCTTCGGCACGCTGCTCGGCTGGTTGGGCGTGGCGCTGACCGGATCGGATACCTCCTCGAACATCCTGTTCGGCAACCTCCAGAAGATCACCTCCCAGCAGCTCGGCCTGTCGCCGATCCTGATGGGTGCGGCGAACTCGTCCGGCGGTGTGATGGGCAAGATGATCGACGCGCAATCGATCGTGGTCGCCTCCACCGCGACCAACTGGGTCGGCCACGAAGGATCCATCCTGCGCTTCGTGTTCTGGCACTCGATCGTGCTTGCCTGTCTCGTCGGTGTGCTCGTGACCCTGCAAGCCTATGTCTATCCGTTCACGGAGCTCGTCCTGAAGTAGCGAGGCCAGTCCAGGCTTCGAGGCCAATCCCCGCGGGACCGTCCCCGCGGGGATTTTTGTCTCTTGAACCGGCGAACCTTCTCAAAGGCGTTGCCGTCTTATAGAAGACCCGGCAATTCGGTCGGTCGAGAGGTCTGATGGTGTCGTTGAAGCAGGTGGTGTGTGCCGCGGCCGCGGTGCTTTTGATGTGTGCCGTTGCGCATGCGGAAGAGGGCTTTCCCTTCGGCACCGAGATGACGCTGGAGGCCGTACCGCAGCCTGGCTCGAAACGAATCCCGAACATCGAGATCGGTGACCATGGCGAGGTCGTGCTCGAGCTGTGGTGCAAGGGCGGCAAGGGTCAGTTCTCGGTGGCCGGCAACACCGTGATTTTCGTCCCCGGCCCACTTCAGGATCGTTCCTGTCCGCCGGCAAAGGCTCAGGCCGATGACGACCTCGTCGCCGCGCTCGCCGCCGTCGAAACCTGGAAGCGCCAGGGCGACGTGCTCACGCTGATCGGCCCGAAGACGCTGCGGTTTCGCGAGAACGGGAATTAACGTCTGGCAAGCACTGCTCTCGTGTCCCGACAAGGCGCAGCGCACAAGCGCTGCGCCGCAGAGCCGGCACCCAGAGTCGATCCGTGATCGACCGTGTGGCTTATGGCCCCGGCTCTGCAGCGCTGTCGCGCTGCGTCCGGGGCACGAGTACTCAGCTCACTTCCACACCGACTTGTCGGCGTCCCAGCGCTGACCCTTCAGCTCTTTGGCGAGCGCCTCGATCGAGCCGTTGTCGTCGGGCTGATCACCTTCTTCGTCGGCGGTCGCTTCGTCCGAGACGTTGAGCTTTGCGCCGCTGCTCTCGTCGGCCGTGGTGGTCGAGGGGCTGCCGATCCAGACCATCAACTTGTCTGATGCCCCCGGCTTGTCGGCGGAGACGAGGCCCGCGACCTCGATCGTGTCGGTGAGCTCGAGCGCCGGGAAATCCTGGTTCGGCCGCTTGAACACCAGCTTGAGCTTGCCGGTGGCGGCGTTGAAGCTCTGCGAGACCGGCTTGGCCGCAAGCGTCTTGCTCAGCACGCCGGCAATTGCGGTGGCGAGCTTGTCGCGATTGATCTTGTCGCCGTCGCGCCAGTCGGCGGCGGGCAGACGAATGGTGCGGTCCATCTCCGCGATCCCCGCGGTCCAGCCGGCAGCCGTGACACCCGGCATCGCCTTGAATTTCGCGAGCAGCGCGGCCGCGCGCTCCGGATCGACCGACATGTTGATGGTCTGCTCGCCGGCGCGCAGCGCGTCGCAGCCGACGGAGAGACTTGCCAGCGTCACCTCGACGTCCTGGCCCTTGAGGCTCTTCAGGAAGTCGGTCGCGTTCTCCAGCTTGACCTTGACCGCAATCGCCTCCGGCGAGACTTCGGTGAAATCTTTCGGCTGCGGCGTGATGCCGTCGTCGGTGGTCTGGTTGTCCAGAAATTCCTTCTCGCTGAGGTCGGCATTGTCGGGCGACGTCACTTCGGTGACGCTCTGGCCGATGCCGATCTGGCCGCGGAACTCGAAGGTGTCGCCGGTCGGCTTGCGGGTGAGCTTGACCGTCACGGGCGCCTTCGCGCCGATGCTCGTGGTCGTGCCGGTCAGCGTCTGGCCGGAGACCTGGAGGTTGACGACGAAGCGGTCCTTGCGGTCGGAGTTCTTGGCAACGGGGTAGCAGACGTCGAGCACGGCGGCGGTGACCGTCTTGCCCTGCCGCGTCTCCTTCAGGATCACGTCGGCATTGCCGTCCATCAGCCCGTCGATCGAGGTGAAATAGCGCGTCTCCATGCCGCCGGGTGCCGTGGCCTTCGGCGACAGCTTCATCTGGGCGGATACGAGCCCCGGGGACATGACGAGCAGGGTCGCCAGAAGAGCCGTCGGAAAAAGCGCGCGCATTGACGAAATCCTCAAATCAGAATCGGCGCGCCACCGTAGTGGGTTTTGGCCGCCGGTTGAATCGGAAAGCGTGCGGCATGATCGGCAAAAAAGAAGGCCACCCGGAGGCGGCCTTCTTAACATCGTCAGGTGAGGACGGGCTTAGAAGCCGCCCATGCCGCCGCCGGCCGGCATGGCGGGCGCGGCTTCCTTCTTCGGCATCTCGGCGACCATCGCCTCGGTGGTCACCAGCAGGCCGGCCACGGAGGAGGCGTCCTGAAGCGCGGTGCGCACCACCTTGGCGGGATCGATGATGCCCTTCTCGATCATGTCGACATAGTCCTCGCTCTGGGCGTCGAAGCCGAAGGTCTCGGACTTGTTCTCCAGGATCTTGCCGACCACGATCGAGCCCTCGACGCCGGCGTTCTCGGAGATCTGGCGGATCGGAGCTTCCAGCGCCTTCAGCACGATGTTGATGCCGGCCTGCACGTCGGCATTGGCGTTGGTGAGACGGCCCACCGCCTTCTTGGCGCGCAGCAGCGTGACGCCGCCGCCGGGGACGATGCCTTCCTGCACCGCGGCGCGGGTGGCGTTGAGCGCGTCCTCGACGCGGTCCTTCTTCTCCTTGACCTCGATCTCGGTCGCGCCGCCGACGCGGATCACCGCGACGCCGCCGGCGAGCTTGGCCAGGCGCTCCTGCAGCTTCTCACGGTCGTAGTCCGAGGTGGTCTCCTCGATCTGGGCCTTGATCTGGCCGACGCGGGCCTCGATGTCGGGCTTCTTGCCGGCGCCGTTGACGATCGTGGTGTTCTCCTTGTCGATCACCACCTTCTTGGCGCGGCCGAGCATCTTCACGGTGACGTTCTCGAGCTTCATGCCGAGGTCTTCGGAGATCAGCTGACCACCGGTCAGGATCGCGAGGTCCTCGAGCATGGCCTTGCGGCGATCGCCGAAGCCCGGTGCCTTGACAGCGGCGACCTTGAGGCCGCCACGCAGGCGGTTGACGACCAGGGTGGCGAGCGCCTCACCCTCGACGTCCTCGGCGATGATGACGAGCGGCTTGCCCGACTGCACCACGGCTTCGAGCACCGGCAGCATCGCCTGCAGGCCGGAGAGCTTCTTCTCGTGCAGGAGGATGTAGGCGTCCTCGAGCTCGGCGGTCATTTTCTCGGGGTTGGTGACGAAGTACGGGCTGAGATAGCCACGGTCGAACTTCATGCCCTCGACGATGTCGACCTCGGTTTCGAGCGACTTGTTCTCTTCGACGGTGATGACGCCCTCGTTGCCGACCTTCTGCATCGCCTGGGCGATCATCTTGCCGATGGCGGCATCGCCGTTGGCCGAGATGGTGCCGACCTGGGCGACCTCGGAGGAGGCGGCGACCGGCTTGGCGCGCTTCTCGATGTCCTTGATGACGGCGGCAACCGCGGTGTCGATGCCGCGCTTGAGGTCCATCGGGTTCATGCCGGCGGCAACCGCCTTGGCGCCTTCGCGCACGATGGCCTGCGCCAGCACGGTCGCGGTGGTGGTGCCGTCGCCGGCGAGGTCGTTGGTCTTGGAGGCGACCTCACGCACCATCTGGGCGCCCATGTTCTCGAATTTGTCCTCGAGCTCGATCTCCTTGGCGACGGTGACGCCGTCCTTGGTGATGCGCGGCGCGCCGAACGACTTCTCGATGACGACGTTGCGGCCCTTCGGTCCGAGCGTCACCTTGACGGCGTTGGCGAGAATGTCGACGCCGCGCAGCATGCGATCGCGCGCGTCTCCGGAAAACTTGACGTCCTTGGCAGCCATGGTCTGCAATCCCTGTTGTGTCGTGATGTGTCGTAATTGCTATCGTGCGGCGGAATGATGGATGCCCGGACCTGATGATCCGGGCATGGTATTCAGCGGCCGTTCAGGCGGATGGCCCTAGGCCATCACGCCCATGATGTCCGACTCCTTCATGATCAGGAGCTCTTCGTTGTCGATCTTGACCTCGGTGCCCGACCACTTGCCGAACAGCACGCGGTCGCCGACCTTGAGGTCGATCGGAATCAGCTTGCCGGCCTCGTCGCGGCCGCCGGGGCCGACGGCGACGACTTCGCCCTGGGACGGCTTTTCCTTGGCGGTGTCGGGGATGATGATGCCGCCCTTGGTCTTTTCCTCGGCGTCGATACGTTTGACCACGACACGGTCATGCAGCGGACGAAATTTGGACTTAGCCATGACGTTTCCCTTTGGAGGCTCGCTTTTCCGAAAGCAGCGGAAGTGGATGAGGGCGGCGCTCCCGTTCCCCCTCTTCCCGAAGGGCGAACGGCGCGCTTAGCAATCGGTCTTTCCGAGTGCTAATAGTGCGCAGGGGATATGGCTTGGCTGCGATCCTGTCAAGCAAAGGTGGTTAAGCGATTGGTGAGGCGGATATAGGATGGTGGCATTGGAAACTTGTTCGGGGCGCCGGCGTATCAAAGGACGTCATTGCTCCGGCAGCGGTTTTGCGCTTGGCTGCGGGTGGGGTGCGGCCGTGGTCTTGTTCGGGGGAATGCCATGATCAGTTCAGCTCACGCGCGCACGGTCGCCAATCTGGCGGCGGCCTCTTGCCTGGCGCTGCTGCTGGGTGCCTGCGGCGGCGGCATGAGCCTGCCGTCCTTTTCGTCGTCCCAGCCGGCGCCGGAGGCCGAGCCCGGCACTGCGCCGGAAATGCCGGCCTCGATCCGCGCCGACGAGATCGTCGGCCGCTGGGGCCTTGCCTCGTTCCAGAACCCGGCCGATCGCGCCCGCACCGAGGCGGCTGCGCGGGCCCAGTGTAAGAATCCCTACGTGATCGGCGCCGGTTCCTCCGGGGGCGTGATCATGCATCTGGCCGACCAGGCCACGCCGCAGGAACTGCGCCTGAAGGGCTCGCCGAGCGGCAAGAACTATATCGGTCCACCCGGCCCGACGCCGGGCGAGCAGGACCGCGAGATCGTCTCCTTCGACGGCCGCGTCATGATCACCCGCTTCGTCGACAAGGACGCCGCCACGCGGTACGGCAACATGGTCTATGTCCGCTGCGCCCCGCGGGCGTGAGGCGGGTCTCGCTCCAACTACTCGTCATGCGAGCGTAGCGAAGCAATCCATACCGTTTCCGCGGAGGTGGCCTGGACGTCGGTTCGCTTCTCGCAATGACGCCAAAACAAAAAACGCCGGCCCCAAGGCCGGCGTCAGACCGCTGACAAACCCCGTCGATTTTTCGGCGGGTTTTTTGTTTGGAGAAGGCTTGAGGCCGGTTTAGGCCGGA
>NZ_JADFUE010000069.1:0-30627 GCF_054967145.1 Bradyrhizobium sp. UFLA06-24 | reverse complement strand
TCTATTTGGCGTCCAACCGAGCTTCGGCCGAAGTGGCGATCGATGTCTTTGCCGAGAAATACGGAGCGAAGTACGACAAGGCGGTCGAGTGCCTGACGAAAGATCGCGACGCAATGCTTGCGTTCTACGAATTCCCCGCCGAGCATTGGGACCACTTGCGGACGACGAATCCCATCGAAAGCGTGTTCGCGACGGTCCGGCACAGAACGGTGCGCACGAAAGGTTCGTTATCGTCAACGACTGCCAAGTTGATGGTGTTCAAGCTGCTCTGCGCCGCATCAAAGACCTGGCGGCGGCTGAAAGGCACAAATCAGTTGCCGAAGGTCAGCGCAGGTGTCAGATTCGAAAACGGCATCGAGGTCATCCAAGTGCCGGAAAACCACGCCGCCTGATCGCCTCGTCACCCAAAATCCCGCATAGCTCTTCGCGGAAGTCGCGCGCGCCGTTCCGCTCGGGCTGCCGAGCGGTGGCTTGCAAGGCCTGCCACATCCCCATGAGCACCTTGGACGGCTATGTCTGGACGCGAGAAACACACCAGCAAGATCGCGGCCATCATCGATAGTCTAGATGAGATAGATTCGAATAGCGCTCCGGGCAGTTCTTTACCTGCCAAAGACGATCTTGAGGCTACCTGCCGATTCCGCTTTGGATGTCGCGCAGCGAGGAAGGCATCACCTTACAGGTGCAGCGGCACTCGAGGGGGGCACACACATTATGCTCGCAAGCGAACGTTGCGAGGGGAGAACAGATCTCGATTTCCCAACCGTTCGGCAGCAGAACAATCCGGTCTTGACAAAAACGGTTGCCGAGGCTGCGCCCGCCGTCTCCCGGGCGCTTCGCAGCAGGACCCCATCTCCTTGCGATCAGCAAATTCGCCAAACAACGGGAATGAGCTGACCGGACCTGCGCGCCGAATCGTTACGATAGCCAGGCGTACCGGACTTAACAGACGTTCCGAAAAACATGCCTTGCGGCCGGCGCCGTTCAACCCCAGCTGCGGCTATTGGTCGGAACGATACCGGGCGGCGCACGCCCATCGAAACCCTTCGCCATTTGCGGAAGCCGCCTTAGCTCCCGCGTCCGCTGCTGCGCCGCCTCGATGCCTTGCGAACGCGCCGATTGTGGACCTTGAACGGCACGACGTCGCAGTTACCAGCGGCGAGCGCCAAACTGCCATAGCCCGGCCAGGCCGGCTGTGCAGTGCCTACCGGTCGGGGACGAGATTGCTTCGGTTTAGGTCTGGCTGCCGTCTTCCCGCCAACCGCGTAGCCAGCGCCCGTGTACTTTCGTGCTCAAAGGCGCCTGTATCCAAGCCGCTGGGCTGGTCTTGTTGCGCCAATTCTAGGTCTAAGAATGCGTGGCATATGGTTTGCTCCACCAGTGAGGTCACGATCTACAAAAGCAAGTTTGTGAGGACACCATGCTCGGAATTGGAAGTCAGTTGCCGCCATTCGACATCACAGGCGTGAAGCCCGGTTTTCAAGCGCAGGAAGAGGAAGGGCAGAGTGCGTTTGAGACGCTGACCGAAATGAGCTTTCCGGAGAAATGGAAGATCATCTTCTTTTACCCAAAGGACTTTACCTTCGTCTGCCCGACAGAGATCGCAGAATTTGCTCGGCTTTCCAAGGAATTCGCTGACCGAGATGCGGTTGTACTGGGTGGCTCGACTGACAACGAGTTCTGCAAGCTTGCTTGGCGGCGCTCACATGTCGACCTGCACAATCTACCAATCTGGCAATTTGCCGACACAAAGGGAACGCTCGTCGATGGCCTCGGGGTGCGTTCACCCGAAGGGGTTGCCTATCGTTATACCTTCATTGTTGACCCCCAAAACACGATTCAGCACGTCTATGCGACCAATCTGAGTGTGGGCCGCAGTCCTAAGGACACACTCCGCGTTCTAGACGCGCTGCAAACCGACGAGCTCTGTCCCTGCAACCGCGAAATCGGCGGGGAAACACTGAAGGTTGCGTGACGCAGCATGTCGCCGATCGAACAAATCTACGACAAGATTCCCGATTTCGCGAAGGATGTCAGGATTAACTTGACCTCCTTGATGGCCGATGAGACGCTTTCGCCGCGGCGAAAATACGGGGTGCTGGTAGCGAGTGCAGTTGCCACCCGCAATTCAGCCCTGATTGCCGCGGTGGAATCGGCAGCCTCGGGCGTGATGACATCTGTGGCGATCGCCGCAGCGAAAGCTGCGGCCTCCGTAGTGGTAATGAACAATGTCTACTACCGCTTCGTTCACCTCGCTTCCAACCCAGAATACAAGACGATGCCGCCGCGGCTGCGCATGGACGTGATTGGCAATCCCGGCGTGGACAAGTCCGATTTCGAGCTGTGGTCGCTTGCTGTCTCCTCCATAAACGGCTGCGGTATCTGCATTGATGCCCATGAGAGGACATTGAGAGCCGCGGGCGTCAATTCGGAGACGATCCAGACCGCCGTGCGCTTTGCTGCGATCACACAGTCAGTGGCGATCGCACTCGAGGCCGCTGGGCCTGCCTCCCCTCAGGCAGGAGACTGATCTTTTCTCTGCCATCAGATCGACGGCATCGTGGCGCTACTCAGTGGCGCCACAACGAGCCTTTTGCTGCTTATCTGCATGTCACGTCTTGCGTCGCGTTGCGATGACGGGTGTCTTCTCAAACAACCCGGCGCTATGCAGGTGACAGTGAGCGCGCCACAGATACAGTGAGATTGCGTCGGCTAACGCCGCACCACCCTTCGCTCTGTCATCACCCAAACTTGAACAGAACACCATATCCGCCGCGCGGGTGGCTCCATTCGATGTCGCCGGTCGGCTCGGCGATCACGCGGCAGGTACCGCATTCAATGCAGCCATCAACTGTAACTTCGACCTGGCCGTTGTCGTTGAGCTCGTAGCATCGCGCCGGGCAGGCCTTCAAAAGTGTGAGGAGCTGCGGCGATGGCGTCTTGTGCGCACGTACCCTGACGTGAGGGTGCCCGGCGTCGACAAGATAACGGTTGTAGTACAGCTTGTCTTCGACGCGCACGGAGGGTTCGACATTCATGCTTTTGCCTTCCACTGTTGGACTTCACACTGTCGCGATCACCGCCAGGCCCTGGCAAAACGGTAAGCATCGCCGACCAGACCTGACCATGACCGCGTCTTGACAAAGGATTTGAGGCTCGCCTTCTCCTTCTCAACCTTGGGCGTACCATCGACGCGCACAAAGTTCTGCATCGCCTTGGAGATAAGCTGCGGATAAGTGAGAAAGAAATTTTCGGAGTGGGTATGCATGAGGGGTGGCAAATCCTTGTACTTCTTGAGATCTTTGATGACGAAAGAATCGTCCAACATCTTTTTGTAGATTGAGAGATTTGTTGCACTCATCGGTTCGCCGCGCGATTTGACCAGACCTATCGCTTCGGCCGCGATACGGCCCGATGTCATCGCGAGATTGGAGCCCTCACGATGAACGGCATTGTTGAGTTGGGCGGCATCGCCCACGACGACCCAGCCCTCCCCATAAAGCTGTGGGATCGATTTGTAACCGCCTTCGGGAATGAGATGCGCCGAATATTCCTTTACTTCGGACCCTGCTATCAGTGGCGCCACAGAGGGATGCCTTTTGAATTCATCGAGCAGGCCATACGGCGTTTGGCCCGTGCGTTGGAAGTCGGCGACGAGACAACCGATGCCAAGCGAAATGCACTCTTTGTTGGCGTAGATGAAACCCATCCCGGTCATGCCGCGGGAAATGGTACCGGCAGCCTCTATCACGACGCCTTCATCCCCCTTAAGATTGAAGCGTGCTTCGATGGTTTCACGGGGCAAGAAGTGCATTTCCTTCACCGCGAGCGCAACGTTATCGGGTGCCGGACGGGCGCGCAGGCCCGCACGCGTGCCGAGCAAGCCATTGACCCCTTCGGCCAGAACGACGACGTCAGCATGTATCTCGCCGTCACGGCGATCTGTACGAACACCGACGACCCTGTTACGATCGTCCTGCGCGAGCTCTGTGACGGTGGTCTCGCAAAGCACGATCGCGCCAGCTTCCCGCACCTTTGAAGAAAACCATTTGTCAAACTGGGCGCGTATAATCGTATAGCGGTTCGGCCTCTGCTCGTTGAAGTCCTCCGAACGGTAGTGCATGCCGACATGCGAGCGATCGTCCATCATCCAGAACCGCTGTTCGATCAGGTGGCGTTCGAGTGGCGCCTCCTCTCGAAACTCGGGGATCAGCTTTTCCATCATGTCGGCATAGAGGATGGCCCCCTGCACATTTTTCGATCCGGGATATTCGCCCCGCTCGAGCTGCAGCACCTTCATGCCCTGTTTGGCCATCGTCAATGCCGCCGCGTTGCCGGCCATACCGGCTCCGACCACGATCGCATCGAATCTCTCTTCAATCATCAATATCTCCTCTAGACCGCGATCCTGGCGCGCGAATCTGGCAGAAGCCGCGCGCGAAATGCAGCCGTCAGGGCTGGCAACAATTGCATAGCATCACTGACGATCGCGAGATGGGCGAAGTCGAAGATCGGAGCGTTTTTGTCCGTGTTAACGGCGACGATCAGATCCGCGCCCTCGACGCCGACCCGGTGCTGGATCGCACCGGAAATGCCCGCGGCAATATAGAGCTTCGGCCGGATGGTTTTGCCTGTCTGACCGATTTGCCGGTCAGACGTAACCCAGCCCTTTTGCACGAGAGGACGCGAGCAGCCATATTCAGCCCCAAGCAGAGCTGCGAGCTCGCGTACCAACCGGAAGTTCTCAGGCGATCCCAGTCCAAGGCCGCCCGCAACCACAACATCGGCATAGGCCAGAGTGGAAGTTTCTGCATCGCGGTCGGGTAGGAAGGACAATACTTTCGTGACTATATCGTCTTCTACAAGGCCGAGCGGATGAACGACGATACGAGCGGCATCGCGCATAACGCGTGCAGGCATCGGCATCACTCGCGGGCGGACCGTGGCCATCTGCGGGCGGTAATTCAAGGTATAGATTGTGCAGAGCAACGAGCCGCCAAAAGTTGGCCGCGTCGCCGCAAGTGAACCGTCGGCGTCCACGTCCAGCGTGGTGCAGTCGGCAGTAAGCCCCGTCGATAGATTCGTCGCCACGGAACCTGCGAGATCGCGACCAAGCGTCGTGGCACCCAACAGTAATATCTCGGGCTTGTAGGTGTTGACGAGTTCGGTGAGCGCTTTCGTATAAGATTCGTTGCGGTAATCCGACAACACATTGTCGCTCACGAGATAGGCCAGATCGGCGCCGTAGCAAAAGGCTTCAAGTGCGGCGTTGCGTGTGTGCTGCCCCTCCGGACCGACAACGACAGCGGCAAGATTCACCTTTAGCCTGTCGGCAAGACCACGCCCCGCACCCATGAGCTCCCAGGAAACGGGATGCACTTGGCCCCGCTCCAGCTCGACGAAGACCCAGACGTGCTTGTACGACTTGAAGTGCTCCGGCAGTTCTTTTTTGGCTGCTCCGCGGCCGGCCCCTGCTGGCATCGCCGTTTTGCTGACCTTGCTCATAGTCTAAATTCCTCTGGAGATAGGCGCGCCCGCGCCACGGGTTGCTTTTTCGCTTTCGTTAACCGAAGTTCACTTTTGGCCGGCAAGTGGCTGGCTGCTCTGCCCGCCTGCGCGCTCGGACCAGTCGCACCACAATACGCGTCGTCGCAATTGGCGCACCCATTCGGCCGGCTTTGGAGGGATCTTGCAAACTGAATCCTTGGGTGCCGGGCTCGACGAGCGCCACCGTGGCCGGCCAGGACGAGGTGATCCTGACCGGCCACTTCCATGCCTTAGTTGACTAGTCCGTTCGCGGCGCCTCGCCGGTACCATCGATGGAGGTCCTGGCAAGGCTTCTGTCACGCGACCGTGCCGAGCCTCCAGCGCTGGCACTCCGTGTGGGAGGAGGGCACCACTTTTCGTAACGCAGTTTCTATCTGCGATGAGATGCAGGCACATTTGAGCGGGATCGGGGGCCGATTTGATGCGGACGCTACTGTGCATAGCCGCCGCAAGAGCCGCGCGAAGGGGACACCTATTATTGACTACCATCTCACCGTCACTACGAAACTGCGACCGCGTCAAAGACCGTTGCGAACAGACCTGACGGCATCGTAGGCCTCGATATGATGCCGCAGGGGGGCTCGGCAGGCACTGTAAGCAGCATCATGGGTCCTCCTTCAAACTCACCGCGGGCGCCACCATCTGTCGGCATCGATGATCAGATCAGCAGGACAACAGCAAGTGTCGTACCAGTTGCAAAGACGATTGAAGTCAGTGGGACGTATTGGCTTGCGCCACACATCAAACAGCTGCTGATACCTGGTCACGAATAATCCGGACATGGGTCGGGAATACGACAGCCGTTGGCCGGGCCATGACTAAGAGACTTGCCGCGATAAATAGAAAGCCGCATTAACGGAGCGCCTCGGCGTCCGCCGGACAGACTTCGCTTACAGTGGAACGCTAGGTCACTTCAACTCGCTCAAAGGAACGAAGGCCGCAGCCTTCTTGGAGTCTGAGACGGCATCCTTCAAAACCTTGAACACTCGCTCGTCGATCGGTGACGATGCCACGAAATCTCCATATGCCCGTTCCAGCATCGCCTTGCATCGAGTTCTGATTTCCGGCTCTGCGGCACCAGCAAATTTCTCCTGTGCGAGGTATTGTCCCATGCGCTTCAAAATGTGAAGGCGCGCGACATTCACGATCTTAGGGTCGTACTCGACGCCAAGCAGCGAAAAAAACTCCTCTGCCGATGAGGCCTTGCCGAGTCGATCTAGAATACCGGTTGCTGGGGATGAGCTGATCATCGAATATTCTCCTTCGGTTTAGCTCTGGTGAGCGCCCACATTGAGCGGATCCGAAACAGTAACGACAACGCGCCCGCGGGTTTTGCGGTTGCGCTCAATCTGATGAGAACTCGGTGACGGCGCGGAAAGACTTCTCATGACTGACACCTGAAGTTCGCGGGCCCGGTATATCCTAACACTTGGTTGACCTTTTCCATCGTTAGCTCCTGATGACTACACAGCCCGAAGACGGCATGGATATTGTGGCAAGGGACCACATATTTCATCGACACCCTTGCGTCGACCCTCGCGTCGGCGCCTCTTTCCCGGGTCCGTGCGGCACTTCATCATGGTAAGCGGAAGATCTGCTTCGATAATTGCGCGGACGCGATGTTTTTGTTGACCGCGCCCGCCGTTACCGCCGCAGTCTTTGTGATCCTAACGGCCGACCTAGTGCAAGAAGTCACGCTTCTCTTTATGACCTTGTTCAGCAAATGCATCGTGGCAAATGCGACAGCGCTATGAGGCCGAACGCGTTGCCCTTTGGTGCGACAGGTCCGTTGCGGCGCACCAACACGGGTGAACTGTAGCCTAGCACTCGATCTTGCCGCCTTAACCACACGGCCGTCCGCTCGCATCCAAGTTGGTGATCCGCGCCCTCCTCCGACCTGCGGCCTACAAATGCGGTGAAGCCTTTTCGGATAACGATGCGACTGCGGTCTCTCCTGGCGTTTCAGATGCCCGGCCGCTGGACACAGCCGGCCATGCTGCGGCCTGCAACAGCAAATCGCGCCGACGCTCGGCCATCCGGCTCTCACCGCTTTCTTCACCGAAACAGATGTTGAATTCGTTACATTGATTGCACACGGGTGTCGTGCACATCGCAAGGCCTTCGTCCTCGCAAAGCATGCGGTAGAAGAAGCGCTTCCAACGCATATTGTTGACATTGCTCGCGGCGAGCGGCGCGAAATGCCGGCTCATCACGAGCGAGAGTTCGCCACGATCACGCAAGCCGAGAGCTTCCCAAAGATGGTCCGGCTCCATGGCGCGGCGCGCGATCATCGCAGCCAGCCACCGGCCGATATCCCCTTCCGTCGAGCGATGCTTGAGCAACAGATCGCGAAGCATTGCGATCTCCTCATCCTCTTCCCGCTTGAAGGGCGCGGCCTGCTCCGGGGCCCTGATCCCGGTTGGGAGAAAGTGCTGCTCCAGTAAGACCGCCAATTCAACGCCGGACAGGCCAACTTTCTCAGACAGACAGCCACCATCCATCGTGGCAGCCGCCAGGATAGACGCCAGGGCATGGCGATCGAGATTGCTGTCGATGGCGATATCGGCATTTGCAGGATGTTCACCGGTGAGCAGCCGGTAGGTTGAAATTCCCTTGTGCAACTGGCTATTGGCGTCAGCAGCACAGGCAGTCGTGAACGGAAGGACGTGCGGCTCGGACATAACTCTGCGGTTTTTCACAATGCGTGGTTCGTCACGGCGCACTCTGGTTTTCGCGGCCGATCGTCAGTATGCCGGCCCCCCCGGGAAGGGGGGTGAGGGAGACCGGCATCTGTCGCTCGCCTTCGCAAGGCGGCGACTCGCGGCCTTTACGAGGCTGCGAGTTCGGCGGCGGTTTTGCCGATGATTGATTCATCCACGGCCTTTATAATGCCATGCTCCATCAGCATGTCCTCGAGCTCATCCATTGAGATCGGGGTCGGGATGATGCCCTTGCCGCCATTATTGTGAACCTTGGCCGCTAGTTTCCGATAGTGATCAGCCTGCTTGGAATCGGGTGCATATTCAAGCACCGTCATGCGACGCAGCTCTGCATGCTGCACCACATTGTCACGCGGCACGAAGTAGATCAGTTGAGTGCCAAGCTTCTTGGCCAACGCTTCCGCCAGTTCCAATTCCTTGTCGGTCTGCCGCTCGTTGCAGATCAGGCCGCCCAACCGCACCCCACCTGAGTTCGCGTATTTCAGGATCCCCTTGGAAATATTGTTTGCGGCATACATTGCCATCATTTCACCAGACATCACGATGTAGATCTCCTGCGCCTTGTTTTCGCGGATTGGCATCGCAAAGCCACCGCAAACAACGTCGCCAAGCACATCGTAAGAAACATAGTCAATGTTCTCGTAGGCTCCGTTCTCTTCAAGAAAATTGATCGAGGTGATGACACCGCGGCCGGCGCAGCCGACACCTGGCTCAGGGCCACCGGACTCAACGCAGCGAATGTCCTGGTAGCCAACCTTCATTACGTCCTCGAGCTCTAGATCCTCCACGCTGCCGGCGCTCGCGGCAAGACTCAAAATCGTGTCTTGAGCCTTGGCGTGCAGAATAAGGCGAGTCGAGTCCGCTTTCGGATCGCACCCTACAATCAGGATCTTCTGACCCATCTCTGCCAGCGCCGCTAGCGTGTTCTGCGAAGTGGTGGACTTGCCGATTCCGCCCTTCCCGTAGAAGGCGATTTGTCTTAGTGAAGCCATGCTGCTCTCCATCAACCGATTTGCCAAACGTTGCGCGCTTCTTTTGCGAGCTTTGCTTCCCTCGCAGAAGCGGGGGCACACGGGTTCAAGGGAAGGAGCGCATCGCTCGCCTTACACGTCGGCGTGCACTCAGCCCTCACTCAGTGTTGCTGCCGCTTATCAGCAACAGCCGTGCCAAGGTCTAACCCGGCACCTTAAGCTTCTGATTACGTTTCCAAAAGCAACCAGCCGGCGCGCGATCGTAGGCTGTTTTGGATCTGACAAGATCTGCCCGGCTGTCAGACAACGAACAAACAATCGCAAACATGAACGCCAACAGCCAAATAGGCTGACTTAGCCGATGCCGCCATTGTGGAACAGAACTTGCTGCCGCTCGCGCAAGCTCAGCCATGTGAGGAGTAAAGATGCCGGACGGAGTCAAAATGAGACGGGCCAGCGGCTTTGCAAATTCGCTGAGGGCGCACCATGCGCTGATATTGACGTTGACTGTCAAGAACTTCGAATGGCTCCCGGGAAGCAGCAGCCCTGTGCTATTCGCCCAGCATAGCACGCCTACATAGGTACGCCGTGGCTACAATCATCTTTTATCAGAAGCCCGGCTGCGCCACGAACGCGCGTCAGATTCAAGCGCTAAAGTCCGCCGGTCATGACGTGGTCGTCCAGGACATCTTGAAGGAGCCATGGCATGCGGACGAATTGCGCAGCTTCTTTCGCAATATGCCCGTCGGCTCCTGGTTCAACCGAGCCGCGCCTCGTGTCAAGTCGGGCGAAGTCAATCTCGATTCTATCGACGCGGCGAGCGCACTCGCATTGATGGTGAGTGATCCACTCCTGATACGACGACCGTTGATCGACTTAGACGGAATACGATGTGCCGGGCTCGATCGCGAGCCCGCGCTGTCGCTGCTTGGCCACCAGACGCAGGAGCATCTCCAGGGATGCCTGCACCAAGCAACTCGCACGCGCTGCCCGAAGATGGGATCAAGCGAATGAGCCTGTTCCGGACGATCACACCAGAAGAATGACGTTCTCGACTTGCGGCTTGCTTGGCGCGAGTATTTCCTTTAGCAAAACGTGTTTCGCAGCTGTGATCCTGATGCAACTGAGCGGCACGATCGCTCCCATATTTGATTGGTATCAAATCTTTCGCCGTTCCTTATGTGTGACAGAGACCTTGCGCGGCTTCTCGCGCGACTTTTGGAATGGAGAATTCGATGAGAGCAAGAACAGTCCTGGCAACTGTATCGGTCTTCGCGCTAGCGACCTCGTTGGCCAGCAACTCGGTACGTGGTGCTGATCTGGGTCCGGCGCCGGTCTACTATAAAGCTCCCCCTATTGAACCCCGCAACCCGTGGATGATCCGCCTGCGCGTGCTTGGCGTTTTGCCGGATACCGCAGGCAGTTCCGTCAACGTTCCAGGGACGCCGTTGCTGTCATCACCCAACTCTGGGCTTTCGATCAGCGATCAAGCTATACCAGAGCTCGACATCACCTATTTCTTCACAGCTAACTTAGCCGCCGAACTCATTCTCGGCGTGACCAGCCATCACGTCAGCGGCAATGGCGCGCTCACAGGGCTCGATATCGGCAAAGCCTGGCTCTTGCCTCCTACACTGACCCTGCAATATCACTTCACCGATTTTGGGCCGCTTAAGCCCTATGTCGGCGCGGGCATCAACTACACTGTATTCTTCAACCAATCGGCAGCCAATACTTCGCTCGCCGGGCTTTCCGTCACGGATCTAAACATCAAAAACCAATTCGGCGCGGCAGTCCAATTCGGTTTCGATTACATGCTCGATCGCCACTGGGGCCTCAACTTTGACGTTAAAAAGCTGTGGCTGCGGCCGGAGTACTCGGCCACCTTAAACAATGCGATTGCCGTTACGGGCCGCGCCCATATTGATCCATGGCTCGTCAGCGGCGGCGTCGCTTACAAGTTCTGACGTTAGAGCAGAGCCAGAGTGGAGAGGCCGTTTGATAAACTCGGATCCCAGCAGGATCATCGAGCTCGTCTCCTACTCTCGCCGGACTGACACGGAAAGCCGGCTGACGCGCCATCGACGCGTCAGCTCGCAAGAGAGGGAACCGCTGGCGTTGCTCGCGCTGCAAGTTACGAATCGCGCAGCACGTGAGTAACATTACACAAACGTCGACTCAGAATATGATCATACGTCTGTTTCGCCACGCTTAAGACCGAAGCCATTTTCCCATTTGCCTGATAAGAAGGCGATACGCCGCTGACAGCCTAATCTTGGCCGCGAAGTGCCCGGTTAATCTCAGACGATCCGCCCCCCAACGTCGAGCCGACCATGCTAGCTAACCCGGCAAGCGGCCGCCAAGCGACGCCTCTAGCTTCGCTTGAGCACTATCACAAGCCGGTCGACACGTTGGCCGTGCTTGAGGTGGGATATGACGATCTCGTCGACATCCTCAGGCGTGGTCGCGCGATACCAGACTCCGTCGGGATAGACAACCAGCAAAGGACCAGAGTTACAAAAGCCAAGGCAGCCCGCAGTCGCGAAGCCAATATCGTCGAGGCCTTGCGCTTCGATCGCCTTGCCCATTCGATCCCACAGAGCTTGCGCGCCGGAGGCGCCACAACTGCCGTGGGGATGGTTTGGCGGACGCTGCGTGTTGCACGCAAAGACATGGTGCCTATAGAGTTGAGGGAGATGAAATTCTTTTTCTGAGTTCACGCGCCTATCCTCTGATAGTGAATTTCAGCTGTCGGGATGAGATGTGAGCGCATAGCCGCCCGCAATGTCCAACGATGACCGTCCATTGGCGCATGGACACCTGCTGACACCAACTCCCGCTTGCGAAGGCAGTCGGAATGGTCGGGCGCCTTACTCGCTGTCGTCGCTGAGATGAGCGATAGGCACCTTCACGTCCGAAGGTCGCCTGCTGATCAATGACAACCTCTTCTCCCGGCATCGAGACCTCTCATTCATGCAACAATCCCCCCGATCAACTTTCTCGAAGAGCAAGTTGCACACCAAATGCGTCATAGCGCGCCTCACAATTGAGGGAAGTTGCGGCAATGCCGACGTTCTCGCCGCTATCAGCGATTGAATGCCCATGGCCTCGCTCAGAACAATAATGTCGGCCGGAGAGACGGCGTCGCCCTCGATCTGTTCACTCATCAAATCGCGGTTACCGGTTCGCTCAACCCGGCCCCGTCGTTTCCTGCTTTAAGGTATCGACAGCAGTTCGGCTCAACCGGAATACCCCGCGGCCACGAGCGAGCGGCTGATAAGCCGAGCTGGCACGGGTGTTGAGGACATCGAACCACCCGTTCGGAGTGAGCTTCCCTGGACGCTGGCCGATTTGTATCACCCGCCCATTCGGGGCGAAGCGGACGTGGATGATGATTTGTTACAAGCTCATACCGATTCCTTATTTTGGCCGCTTACGATCACGAGCTGACACCCGACAAGCTCGACTGTAATGTGGTCGATTTCGAATATCTTAGCGGGACTCCTTCACGTGATTGCAGATGCGCGTCGTAGCACTGCTCGACCATGCGACACCACTCCAAGACATCATCGGTAGGCTTGCACAGCACTGCGCCGTATTCGGCCGGCTCATTGCTCACGGCCCAACATTCCTTTGGCCAATGCGATCCCGGTCGCCCGCGTTGAGTGTCGAACTCACGCATCACGCCCCGCCCGCGGCGCAGCTGGACAAAGGGACCCATGCCGTCGCTATCGGCAGCAAGCAGCCGTTCGATCTCGATCAATTCCTCGGTCGTGATCGCCATCGTCGTTCTTCTATCCTCGGGGACGGTGGTCCTTCATTGCCAGAACAGGCGCTCAGGATCCGCATTCAATTCGTCGATTGCAGGGATCAAGCGATGATAGAGGCTGTAAAATTCCCAGACTCCCCCCGCATGATTTTTGCGAAACAGCTTCCAGATCCCGGTCACGCCATCATAAAGGATCAGCGCGACATCGACGAGCGCGCCATCCTTGTCGATATTGCGCGAGCAGCAGGGACTCTCGATGCAGTAGCCGCCCCACACGGGCGTCACGTTTGGCGAGACGTAGAGATAGCGCTTCCGCGCGCTCAAGCCGCGTTCGATCCGTTTGCGATCAAGCTCGTTGAGATGACGCGCCAACCCCGGTTTTACTTTCCTCATCAGTGCGGAATTCATGATGAAAGCCTCCCTTCAATGCCTTTTGATGTTCTCTTGAACTCCAGCAGATGAGCAGCTCCTCACCAAAATCAACGATAAAGATAGGCTCATGCGCTTTGTTGTTGAGAGTATCGATGACGGTCTGGCGGCTCGGCCTGGCGGCGAGCGAAGCTCCGTCCGTCTCCGTATCGACCGATGAGCGGTGCTTGATCAGGTCGGCTGTCGGTTTACCCCGCTGGCCCCACCAATATTTTGGAAAACCTCGCTGAGTCATGACTCCTCCGGTAGTGGCAAATCATCGACCTCCTCGCCTGCATCCACTGGCTCAAGTTCCTTGCGTTTCATGCCAACGCGGTAGCCGCTTTCCAAAAACTCCACGCCGTAGATGTAGAATTGCTGCAAGAACGTGCCGATCGAGACGACGTAGCCCACCTCCCCCTTCTTGACCAAGACGTCTCCGATCTCCTTGCCGGGATAGGTGCCATCATTCCGGATGACGCGATTGGCGCGAAGCTTTTGGCCAAAGCTGAAGGCGGGTGGGTCGCTTAGCTCGACGGCGTCGCTATCCCGGAGAATTCCGTTCATATTTCGCTCCTCATGCACCGACGGCGCGGGGGCACGCCGAGGGGACACTCTGCTCCGCATCACGAGGCGCCCTCGAGCGCCGAAATGTCGCCAGGCTGTGCTGCCCGCCAGCAACAGCCCCATCGCAGGAATCCAGAGCGGCCACCGTCCGTAAGAGCAGACGCCGGCGCCTGCGGAGCCGCCAGTTCGCAGCGCGACGTTTGGGACGTGTTCAGCACCAGCGATTGCATTGCCGGTCAGGCTCCACACTTCAGACGGGCGCCTGGTAGCGAGGCAAGGCCCTGTCAACCACGCAGGTGTTGTCGACCGGACAGGCAGCGGCACATTGCGGTTCGTCAAAATGCCCCACGCATTCGCTGCATTTCGCCGCTTCAATGACAAAGTTTCCCCCCTTCTCCGAAATAGCAACGTTCGGGCATAAAGGCTCGCAAGCTGAGCAGCTCGTGCACTGCGAGGCGATGATTTTGAATGGCACATATTCCTCCTTACGCCGCAGAGATCCGATCTCCAGGCCAACGCGGGGGCACGCCGCGCTGCACATGCTGGATCTCCCCGCGCTTTACTTTGCCGACATAGGCCCTGAACCAAGCGATCGTCGACTTCTCAATGTACTCATAGGCGAATTGATCGACCGGCTCGATCCCAGCCTTGATCAGGCCGCTCTTGGGGCAGCCGCCGATCTTAGCCACGAAGACCGCGTGGCAGTCACGGATGTCGCGCATGATCACGGATAGCCTATCTTCCTCGCCATAGCCGGCCTGGCAGTAACCCTCCACACGACGTAGCCCGACGAACTTGGCGCCGGATGTGGAGAGCTCGTACAGTTGGAATTCCTTTGCATGTCCAAAGTGCTCGTTGATCAATCCCGAGCCCTTAGTTGCGACGGCTACTAGAACAGTGATCGCGCTCATCTCTCCGGAGACTCCCGCCAACTCCTTTTGACCGGCCGCGACTTTGGAGACGCGCTCATTCTCTACCCTTTTTTGATAAGCCTTGCGCATCTCTAGGTCATAATGGACGTCCATTTTCATCACCTGATCATTGGTGAACTCCGCGCTGCGATCCTCGCCGAGTAGACCGACCGCATCAGCGCGGCACTGCCGGCAATGCCGCATCATGTTTATCTTCCCTTCGCAAGCATCTTGCAGCGTCTTCAATTCTTGAGCCGTCGGACCGCGCTGACCGTTGAGGCCAAATGCTGTTCCGTGCTCGGGTACGGAGATCAGCGGCATGATATTGTGAAGGAAGGCACCGCGCGACGTGACCGCCTTGTTGACCTCGACCAGGTGGTCATCATTGATATTGGGGATCATCACCGAGTTGATCTTGCACAAAATGCCCCGTTCGCTAAGCATCTCGAGCCCTTGAAGCTGGCGATTGGTGAGTATCCTTGCCGCCTCGATGCCGGTGTATCGCTTGTGGTTGAAGAAGATCCATGGATAAATCTTGGCTCCGATTTCAGGATCGACCATGTTGATGGTGATGGTGACGTGGTCAACTTTGGCCCTCACGATGGTATCGACATAGTCTGGCAGCGCTAGTCCGTTGGTTGACAGACACAGCTTGATGTCAGGAGCAGCCTCGGTGACCAACGCGAGCGTTTTGAACGTCTTTGCTGGATTGGCCAGGGCATCGCCGGGACCAGCGATGCCAAGTACCGTCATCTGCGGAATGGTCGTCGCGACCGCGATCACTTTTCTCACTGCCTGCTCAGGGGTGAGCTTCTCGCTCACCACACCCGGACGCGATTCATTGGCGCAGTCGTATTTTCGGTTGCAGTAGTTGCACTGGATATTGCAGGCAGGTGCGACCGCGACATGCATGCGAGCGTAATGATGGTGCGCATCCTCGCTGTAACAGGGATGGTTTTTCACCCTTTCCCAGATTTCGACCGGCAGATCGCCTCGGCCGGCCTGCGAGCCGCAGCTCGCCCGCCCGGTCTTCGCCGAAGCGCGGCAGCCCTTATGCTCGGTTATGGACTGCATGATCTTCCCGCTATTGACCGCTGCTTTGACATATTTTCCGCGCTCCACGACCGAGATCACTCCCCTGCAAGCATCGACGCCCACAGATCATCCTAGAGCGCGCTTCAGGAAGATTAGCAACTTGCATGCCGTGGCGAGGATGATGCGAATGCAACCACAGTACACCGAGTAGGCGCAGCGATAGCGTTGGCACTTGCAAGACAGCAATGATGAGCTTGTTGGCAAAGCGACAGATGCGTCGCCATTCTCACTCGGGGCTCCATCTCGTGTGCTTTTCACTCTCGCGGGGCTCGCCCCGATCCAGCTCATCTGAACGGGCTTTCGCGCGCTGCCGCTCTCAATTGGCCCGATCCGAACTGGGGAAGCCGGACATCATAAGGCCAATACTAGGGCAACACGCGTCCGAATATGACAGGCAGCAATGAGGGCCAAAGATGATGGTGCAATCGCCTTGTCCCGACTGGCTGAGTAAACCCCGCCTCATCAATGCCGTCGCGGCGGGCCGACGTTTGCTGATCTTGATATGCTGCGCCGCAGCCAGTCGACCCCCAAAGCCCCGAGACAGCGCCGACTTACCGGCGAATAAGCCGACCGATGCATCTGGTGTGCTCAGCACATCGCATTTTCAATTCCCTGATGCCAGGACGAGAGAGACGACAATGATCTCGGTCCCCAGGGCGGGCGCCAAGGTCGGCGAGAGTAACCTTTGCATCCGCCGCATCGACAGCGCTCATCTCCGTGAGCGCTTCATGGATCGTCGCCGCTCTCATCCCGCTTCTTCGCGTCGATTGTGATCGGTAACCGTGTGTCGCTCGCCATCTCGGGCAAATCGAGCACCCAACCGTTAGCGACTTTGATCCAGCCGCCCCATAGGGTCTCGTACTCGGAGGCCACGATTGACTCTTCGATATCCTTTTTTGGCACGTAGATTGACAAGCCCGTGTCCGGAGAGCGGCGGATCATGATTTTCACGAGGTCTGCTCCCTGACCGTGGCGCGGGAGCTGGCGCGCATGCGAGTCACGATATCTGACACAGCGCACACGGCCTCATCGACTTCGGCGAGGGAGGTTTCGCGCGAAAGAGAAAAGCGCACGGCGCCGTGCATCCGCCACGCAGGCACCTGCATGGCACGCAGAACATGCGATGGCTGCATTGAGCCCGACCTGCAGGCTGACCCGAGCGATACGGCGATGCCCGCCCGGTTAAGACGGTGGGCAATCGCTTCACCTTCGAGATGGTCGAAGGCAATATTAGTCGTATTCGCCAAACGATTGCGAATGTCGCCAAGCACAACGCACTCGCCATTGCGCAAAATTCCCTGCTCAAGGCGGTCACGTAACGCGCCAATGCGGATGCGCTCGGGTTCAAGCCGCTCCGCCGCAAGTTCGGCAGCTTTTCCTAGTCCGACGATTCCGGGAATATTCTCGGTCCCAGCGCGCCGCCCTCGTTCCTGTGATCCGCCGCAGATCAGCGGCTGGAATTTTGTCCCTTTACGCAAATATAACGCACCTACCCCCTTCGGGCCGTGCAGTTTGTGCGCGGATAGTGAAAGCATGTCGATCGTGCTGTCCTTTAGGTTTAAGCGTACTTTACCAATGGCCTGCACCGCATCTGTGTGAAATAGCGCTCCCGCCTCACGGGTCCACCCGGCCAGACACTTCACGGGAAATATCGTTCCGGTCTCGTTATTGGCCCACATAACCGAGGCAATCGCTGTGCGTGGCCCAAGCGCGCAGCGAAACGCCTCGATGTCGAGCCGGCCGCAAGCATCTACGGCAATAATGCGCGTCTTGACTCCCCTTGCCGCCAATTGCTCCGTTAGCGCAAGTACGGCGGAGTGCTCAACCGAAGTGGTGACAACCTCGTCTCGACCTTCCTGGGTTGCAAGTGCCGAGAGGATTGCGGCATTATTGGCTTCGGTCCCTCCCGAGGTGAAGACGATTTCGTGATCGTATGCACTACCTAGCAGGCCGCTCAAGCTTCTCCGTGCCTGCCTCACCGCAATTGCGGCCTCGTTGCCAAAGGCATGCGCGGACGAGGCATTGCCGAATTGCTCAGTGAAGAAAGGCAACATGGTTTGCACGACGGATGGATCAGTTCGCGTCGTTGCATTGTTATCGAGGTAAATCGGCGCTCGATTCTCGCTCACTGCACCACCCCGCCTGCAGCAACAACGAGGACCAGGCGATCCAAACCTCCGATCTTACCTACCAGGTGCCCCTGAATCCCTTCTAGACTCACGCTCGGAAGCTTGTACGGCTTGCCAGCATTGTCGAGCCGCGCCAAGAGCATGCTGCTATCGTGCCGATCAGCTAACAGGCGCCAGCTTCGGCTTGGCGATTGGGTCCGATCTCTTCGTTCGCGCAGCGAACGGGACCCTCTCGCATCGTGGGGATCGACGAGTTCTTCAGTCGGTCTGGTTCGGCCGGTGTGGTTCATTGCCCTTTCCTTATCGCCTGATCAATGTTTCCATCAGCCGAATGATTTTCCACAGGAGCAGTTGGTGGCCGCGTTCGGGTTATGAAAGGTAAAGCCAGAGCTCTCCGGTGCCAGCACGAAATCGATGGTTGTGCCGGCCAGATGCTCTCGGCTCTTGCTATCGACAAACACCTTGAGCCCATCGCAGTCGATCACGGTGTCGTCAGGCTTTGGCTCATCGGCGATGCCCATCTTGTATTTGAATCCATTGCAGCCGCCTGCTTCGATCATGACGCGCAGACCACCCGCCCGCCGCTCCGAAGATGAAATCGCGCTCTTGATTGCATTGACTGCGCTATCGGTCAGGTTGATCACGTCTTTGCCTCGTCAGCTTAGGCCCAGCTAAGAGCAAGTCACGTGCCAGCGCGCAGACGCCTGATGATGCTCATTTCCGCGCCCCTTGGCTGGCAACGGATGTCGGGTTCCTGACAAGGCACGTAAGGCGGTGCCAGCCACCGGCGCGTTTTCTTTCCGAGCTTCACTGAACGCCGCCACGCAGGCGACGGCAGGCAATTTGCATCGCATCTGGCTCCGACAACGCGTCGGTGAAGAGCATAGATCAAGGACAGATTTAATGACCGCTATCGAGAACACTGCACTCGGCAGACTTGAGAAGGAGAGCCGCCTTCTCAACGCCGTATTCAAAGGCGCGACCACCAAGCCGGGCCGGTTCGGCTTTCGCGGCGACGTCGCACTAAAGTTCCAGACTCAGGTCGCGGACGAGAAACGACCGCCAGACTATTCCATTGAGCAGGTTCTGACGATCGCCCAAAACGGAGAACGCACTATCCCCGTGCTGGCCGGCTACCTACATTCCTTCGCGTATCTTGTTGACGTCGCGACCGTCCTCGACGGTGCCTTGAGCCCAATCGGCAGCTATTTCATTTTCTGCAACAACATCGATTTGCTGGCGAAGTATCGAGTTAAGCTCGGCGATATTAACTTCCACGTCTTACCCTGCGATGAATCCACGGTTTGGAAGGAGATGATGGACTTGGTCGGGCTGAACAAGGACGACATCAAGAAGCTCGATCCGGCCGGCAAGCTTGATTACCTCCTCGATGCCACAAGGGATCTCGATCTATCCTATGAGGAAATCTCGTATGACGACGGACTAAAGAGGATGGAGGCTGTGAAAAACCGCAACGAGAACCGCCCGGTCTGAGGGCGGTCTTCAGTTGTTGGCTCATGCATCGTCCTCCGCGAGATGCACACCGACGGCGCAGATGTCGCCATCCACAACTACCAACGCGATCGGCGTAAGCGCTCTACCTTGACATGGACCTTCGACGCACCGCCCGGTGCCGAGTTCGAAGGTCGAACCGTGCTTGCCGCACATCAGCCGGATACCGTTTGGATCGAGGAATTCGTTCTGCTCCCAGTCCAAATTGACGCTGTGGTGCGGGCATTTATTGACATAGCCAAGCACCTTCTTGCCCCATCGCACCACAATGATGGGCCACGGCCGGTGATTGCCGTCATCTTCGAGGACCATAAGATGAAATCCGATGGCCTGGCGGCTCGGAATGTCGTTAAAGCTGCAAATCGCATAGACGAGAGTTGGCTGCATAGGTTGCTCTTGCAAGACTTAATTGTCGCTGTGCAATTGCCCCTGCAATAACCGTACGAGCGCCGAAACGAATCGTGTCTGGTCATCCGACGCGCAAACTTGGCTATTTCAGCAGATCTCGTTGCACAGCGGCGTATATTTCAGACAAAGGAACATTGAGCCTTCTCGTTCCCTCCGTGCTAGCTGCAGAACTGCTGCTCCGCGCTCCGGGCTTGCCGGACGGCCAAACGCGGCGGATGTCGCTGCTGCTCGTTAATGGCCACGCCGCATAGCGGGGCCACGGTGCCCTCCGATGGCGTATGTCTCACGGCGTCGCGGCCTTCGCAGAAGAGCCATGTGCTCGCTTCCAGCCGGCGCAGGGCGCGCGCAGCGAGCGCGCGCCCCCTTTGAACTAAGACTGTTGCGCCCGCGCTTTGAACGGTCAAACGCCCATCACTTCAGGTTCGGTGTTGCTATTGCAGCCACCTTACTCCATGCGCGTTCGGCAACATGCACTTCAAGCAAGGTGACGGCTCATCGTGCAACAATTCGCTTTCGAAACTGAGTGTCGATATCACTGCTCTCAGCTTTCGAAAAATGGCTCAGGGTCGCCGTTGCGTTACTCCATGCTTAGCCCCGTGAGGACGCGCTCCAAATAGACTGACGGATCATCTTCGTCAGAATAGTCCGCCTGGACCGTCGATTCAGCGGCGGCATCATCATCCTCCACCTTACTAAGGTACTTCGTAGGCTTGCCTACTCGCTGCCACTGGTCGTTCTCATTCTTCGTCCACACCTCGGGATGCTGGTGAGGATCAAGCACCCAGTGATTTCGACCCACATGAACAAAACCCATTTCTGCTAGGCGGGGTTCCATGCCGGGCAAGCCTGGTTTTGACAAGATCAAGGGATCATCACCATCCTCTCTCAGCTGGTACTCAAGCAAAATATCGCCCGCGTTCTCAACCAGGGGATGAGTGACCCGAAGGTCCACCACGGACGTGAGATCGTTGCGCCCAAACTTTTCCCGGAAGGTCTCCCCCTTGATCCGAACCGGACCTCCTGCTCTCAACAGGCCAACTGTTTCGTCACCCAATTGATAGCTGAAGAAGCGCACGGGCCTGGCTGGATCATAGTGAGTGGCGCTATAGCTGCCAGCAACCGTTGCTGCCCGCTCAGCTTTCTTTGATACGAAGTCTGAGTACTCTTGCGGATTAATGGCGATGTTCATGATGTCGCGGCCCAAAAATCTCTGCAGCCCTCGATCGAAGGAACGCTGGTCGATCTCAACAATGGGCGGACCGGAATTCAGATAGTACGCCCTTGTTTCAGATGACGACCCGCCTGGCTCCATACCTGCAAGTGTTTCCGCAAAGCGGGGGCTATCTCCCGGTTCATCAACTTGATTAGCGCTTGTGGATTGGCTGGATGAGCCAACGACTCTGCCATACATCAGATCGCTCTCCTATCGGCAACATTGCACGCGATTGAGCTCATGCCGCGCAAGCTCGCGTTCATAATATACAACCTAACTGACCACAACCTGACCTAAGCATCTGCCGGCGCTCGGAGGCTGCGGCTGCGCAATCCGCAAGCGAGTCACGCACCCGCTGGCCAGCAATCGCAGGCTGATGGCGTGCGATATTGTCCGCGCTTGATCATCAAAAATGTGACGTTCAACGGCGCAGATCTGCAGCACCGCCCTTTACTTTCGGTCGTCGCTGCCATTGACCAATGCAGCCGTCTATCGAGGATCGGCGGCGTGCGCGCAGAATTGCTGCCCGGTGCTTTTGTCGCGGCGTCCGCGACTCGCACGTGCTATTGCACTGTCATCCAATTCGGAGCAGCACCATCCGGTCCCAGGATAGAATCGCGAAGACACAGGTGCCACCATCACATGCGCTTCAACGCGATCGGCGGCTATGATCGGCCGGACAATTGTAAAACCCGTGGACCGCGGCAGACTTTCGCTCCTGCCGATCCCGCAACCGAAGGCCACAGGATAGGATGAGCACGACTGGCTCCGAAGGAAGTGCCTATTCGGAAAACCGACTAGACGACCACGACGGTAATATGATCGCCCGCCCAAGGCCAAGTCGCTTTTCGACAAAACGCGGATCCTGCGATACGAGCGAGACTTGCAAGCAGGCGCCAGACAGCCGGTATGGCTTGCCTCGGGGCTGAGCAGCATTCGGCCATGCGCATCTCCGCTCGTTCCGTCTTGCCATTCAGGGAAAAAATCGGGCCATTCGGGCCGGCTGGCACGAGTCTCCGTTGCGGATTGACCTGATCCAGCGGGGCCTCCCTCCACGCGCTGCGGCGAACGGGAGATAGATCCCCTTCGCTCATGCAGCTGCGGCTGGGACGTGGGTCTGGCAGCTGGCCGGGCAAACCCTATCGCACGCACCGCAGCCGATGCAGGCGCCCTGATCGTTCAGAACCATAATCTTTTTTTCGACTTCATCGTCCGCGTCATTGTCAAGGTTGACGAGTTCGCCCTCCTCGTTGATGCCTTTCAAAGTCATGACATCTTGACCGCACACCTTGAAACAGCGGCCACAGCCGATGCACTTCTTGGCATCGATCGAGGCTAGGTATTGTGGCATCCAGTCGCGGCCGTCTCGCGTTGCAAATGACATGCATTGCCCTTCAAGTATTTTCCAGCTCTTTTAGCTCGCGACTCTTGCGCTCCAGTTCGACATAGACATCGTACGCCTTCTGCGCCACCGCCATAATCGACGTCCAGTTGATGGGCAATTCTTCCGAAAGGTCGTGCAGATCCATCTTGGCCTGTATCGCCTTGGCGGACACTTTCTTTAGTTCGGCCTTCAGTATTTCACTGATCGCCCATGAGTGAGTATCCTCAATAGTTAGCCACGTCTGGAAATTTCCGAATCAGGCCAATTCCCTCGCTGACATATCTATCCCCCTCTTGAGCCAGCTTGACGCAATTATCGAATCCCAAGCGATGCACGTCGCGCAGCTGCTTGTTTACGGCGACCAACCGCCCTGCGATGAGCACTATGCGCCCGAAGCCTTCATGATGCAGCTTCAGGATCGGCTGAACCATAATGCCGGTCTCCCTCTCTACTGACAGGCCGACCGCATTGAAGAACAACTCAAGCCGCCATAGTGTATTGGGATCGGGATCACCGATGATCGGCAATGCGCGTCGTCTCTCCCTGTTCAGGATATAGGGTTCGAGCAGATCAAGGTCGCTCTTCCCTTCCCAGGCTTCATTGGTATCCTGGGCGCGCCAAAGCTTGACTAACTCGATTAGAAATGGTGCGTCGACGACGCTGCCCTGCTGCGCTATTTTTGCGGTCATATCATCTCATTCGTCGAACTCAAACGATCGCGGTTGGTCCTTTGCAAGGACCTTGCGCAGCCAGGGAGGTGGCGTGCCCTTCAGCACCGACTCGAGCTTTTCCAGCAACACGTGAATGCTTTCCGGTTTGCTCACCTTGATAGGATGAATTTTGCTGGCCACCACTCGCGCAGCCGCGGCACCACCAATGGCCGCGACGTATAGGATGGCGCAATCCTTGATCGCCTGGATCTTTGGCGCCAACTTGTCACCACTGCCGTCCTCCTCAAGATCGCCCTCAAACTCGATAGCTTTAAGAAAGACATGCCCGCTGGGCGCGACATCGTAGATTGCAATATTCTTTGCCCAGCCAAAATGAGCATCGACGCGTCTCAGATCCTGAGTGGCAAAAGCGACCTTCATGCAATTGACCTTTCAGGCGCGCCAGTGGAGCGGCGATGCCCCACGTGTTGTGGCAGTCCGGGCGTGGTCCGCCACCTATCGGGTGTAGGTCGGTCGTTCTCGTCGCGATGCGCGATCACGAGATTGGCGATTTGGAAGATCACATTGCGGGTACCACGATAGCCGACGGATACTTGGTGGCCCGCGCCAAGCCGATCGAATATCGGAAAACCTACGCGATAGAACGGCACTTTCAGCCGCCCCGCCGCTTGCCTTCCATGCGAATGCGTGATCAGCAGATCGCAATGCTTTTCTTTTGCAAATCCTTCCAGATCTTCGAGGTCACCAATGAGAACCTCCTTGGTCCTGATTCGCTCGATCACCTCAGACTGAGTGGTCGTCACGGCGACGGTCACCTGCGCGCCCATATCGTGCAGCATGCCGGATAAATCGAACAGAAGGTCTGGCTCGGCACCGATCGCGACTTTGCGGCCGCCAATATGGAAGTGCGCGTCCAACATAGCATCGGCGAGCTGACTGCGCTGGCGTCGATATTTCGAGGGTATCGGGCGCCCGCTAATCTCGCTCAAAAACATCATGAAATCGTCGTTTGGATGAAGACCACACAGTCGCTCGAACACACGAAAAGGCACCCCGGTTTTAGTCTGCATGACCTCAGCCGCGCGCTGCATCTGCGCACCGATTGCAATGGTCCACCCTGCGCGCCCCATGCTCGCGATCTCGTCGACGTCAATGCCGCCGATGGTCGTTGACGTAAACTCATCGGGGATATGCCCGTCGAGCGATCCCGCCAAGTCAGGGAGAAAGGAGGGGTACAATCCGAAATCCTCCAGCAAGGCACGGAGTTCATCAAGGTCGCCGGGCGTCAGGTGACACCCCGGTAGAACATTTACCTTCGAGGGATCCCGCAGGCCATTGGCACTTGGCCGGTCCACCAGCACCTCCACCATGCGTGCAACTGCCTTCTCCCACCCATCCTGGAACGCGCCCTTGAAATCAGGCGTTGATACATATACGAGCGGCAACTTTGTGAGTTGCGGATACGCACTCCGGATTAGTTTGAGGTACGCTTCCACATCGTCGCCGTTGGTCTCGGTGACACCGGTCGAGCAGATTCCGATGATCTTCGGCTTAGCGCGCTTGGAGATGTTAAGTATCGCCTGCTCCAAATTTTCATATCCGCCGAGTACGGTCGCGACCTCGCTCATCGCGGTGGTCTGCAGCGGTATTGCTTCTTTGAAGTGCCGGACAAAGAGCGTGAGACCGAAGGATGTGCACCCCTGTGAGCCGTGCAGAAGCGGCATCGCACCGCGCAGCCCCATGAAGGCGTATGCGCCGCCGATCGGCTGGCTCATCTTCAGCGGGTTGACAACGCAGGCTTTTGTCGGCGCCGTGACCAGGGCCATGGCGACTCCCTACTCTGCGGCCTGTCGCATATCAGATGGCTCGGACATCAACATATCTTCGATGCGTCCTTGACAGCAGCCACCGGCCGCATTGGTATGCTCTCGGACCGCTGCGACGCTCCTCAAGCCGTGCACGGAGATTGCGTCCTCAATCGTGCCCAGATCAACCCTGTTACACACGCAGATATTCCTCGCGCGGCGCGCTGTTTCGGCGAGGACCGGATCGCCGGCGATCGCGGCCATGGACTGCATCTGCTCCCGCGCTTTGGCCAAAGCCTCCCATGGCGCTGGCCGACGTAGCTGCTCCCACATCGGGCTTGAGAGCGAATTATCGATCTCCTCCACCAGCTTGACTATTCCGGCATAGCCCATATAGGCGTGGCAACGCTCCTGGTTGATATCGACCCATGGCACCGCCGCCTTCAGCGCGACAAATTGCGACTTGCCGCCCGATAGCATGATGTCCGCTTCTGCGTCCTTCAACATCTTGTACATTTCGCGCGCAGTCATGTCGTCGATCATGTGGGCATCCTGCCCCATGAGCTCCTTGATGCGCTCCTTGTCTTCCATGGTCGATTTCTTCACACTGGTTCCGACTAATTCCAGCCCGGCTTCCTGGAGCGCCGAGACGACCGACCATGACTTGACACCGCCGGTCATTAACAAGGCCCTTTTGCCTTCGAGTCGCGGCTTGTACGGCTGGATGGCAGCCCACGCCCGCGCTTCCTCGCGCGCGATCACCGCTTCGGTGCGCCCGAGCAGATCTGCCGGGGCGCCGCGCTCAACCAATAAGCGGGCGATCTGGCGTAGCGATTCGCTTGAATCCTGAATACCGTAGAACGACCCCTCGAAGAATGGGATCCCGTAACGTTGCTCCATCTTGCGTGCCACGTTGATCATGGATTTTGAGCACACCAACATTGCCGCCCGCGCGCGATGAGATGAAGCGACTTCGCGGTATTTGCCATCGCCCGAAATGCAGCAGAGAATTCGCACTCCAAGCTCGTCTAACACTGGCTTCACCTGCCAGAGCTCTCCTGAAAGGTTGTATTCTCCGATCAGATTGATGTCGTACGGCGTGGTGTAGTCCGGTTCTCGCGTGCCGATCACGTAGTCGAGCAAGGCTTCGCCCGCGAGCTTGTTACCGAGGTTTTTCGAACCGGCGAAGCCCGGAGAATTGATCGGGATCACCGGTTTTGAGAATCTTCGCGACGCTGCCTTGCAGACTGCATTGATGTCATCGCCGATCATCGCCGGGATGCAGGTTTGATAGACGAAGATTGCGGGCGGATCGCACTTGTCGATGATCTCCTTGATCGCTTTGCACAGCCGCTTCTCGCCTCCGAATACAATATCGGTTTCGCTCAAATCGGTTGTGAAAGCGGTGCGCCACAAATCCGAGCCGGACGACGCCGCGCCGCGATTGTCCCAGGAATTACCTTCGCACGCGATCGGGCCATGTACCAAGTGAGCGACATCGGTGAACGGCTGCAGCGCAACCTTCGCGCCGTCGAAAGCACAGCCACCCGCAGCGCTACCCGGCTGCAACTGTCTGGTACAGCCGTTCCTGCGTTCCGCCTCAGACTTACTGCCATTCTTGGCGCAGCCCGGCTCGTCGAAGATATCCTGGACCGTGGCCGCCAGTGAACTCATCCTGCTTCCTCTCAGGGCAACAAATTGTAAACTCAACCGTTATGTGCTCGTGCCATCGTCCAGTCCTGGACGATGGCACGTGTAGTTGCTCATCAACGAATGATGTCGAAGCTGTAGTCGGTTTTGCCAAGAATGTTGGTCTTGTTGTCGATCTCGTCGAAGATCTTGTCCAGGATCTTGACCAGCACATTCAGACCGCCCTGATAGCCCCATATGGGGGAGCGGTGATGGTGATGCCGGTCGAAAATCGGAAAGCCGATGCGGATCAGTGGCGTTGCGGTATCACGCTCCAGATACTTCCCATAGGTGTTGCCAATCAGAAAATCGACCGGCTCGGTGAACAAGAGTGAACGCATGTGCCAGAGATCCCGCCCCGGATAGACTTGGCAGCCCTGTCCAAATGGCGAGCTTGCAAGCAGCGCCTGCATTTTCTCCTGCCACGCTTTGTTGCCATTGGTGGACAGCACATGGGTCGGCTCGGCGCCGAGTTCGAGCAGAAACGCAGCCAATCCATAGCAAAGATCCGGATCGCCATAGATCGCGAACTTTTTGCCATGAACATGAGCGCTTGAGTCGGCAATGGCATCAACCAAGCGGCCACGTTCTCGCGCGAGTTGCTCCGGAATCTCCTTGCCGCTGATGCGTGACAGCGCGACGATAAAGTCATCCGTTGCTGATAAGCCTACCGGGTAGTTGAAGGATAGAACGTCCTGGCCATGCTCTGCCGCAAATGACAGCGTTTTTTCCGTGCACCATTGCTGCATGGAGATGGTCGCCTTGGCGTGAATCGCGTTCGCCGCATCCTTCAGCGTCGTACCACCGTCATACATCCGGAATTCGCCGTCTGTCGGAGTGTCGAACACTTCAGAATTGTCGGCGAGAACTGTGTGCTGGATGCCCATCAATTCCAAGATGCGCTTAATCTCGCGAAGGTTCCCGACGGTATATCCATCGAACCCGCCAATGATGTTGATCGCTCCATTCGGTTTGCGCTCCAGCTTCGGCGCTGTTCCGGCCTTGCCGTCCCAAAAATGCTCCAGAATGCCTTTGAGGGCATTGTCGTAGCCGGTGACGTGACTGCCAACGAATGCGGGCGTGTGGGCGAACGGCACGTCGAAGTCTGCCGGAACCGAGCCCTTTTCTTTCGACGTCTTGATGAAGGCGTTCAGGTCATCGCCGATCACTTCGGCCATGCAGGTTGTGGAAACCGCAATCATCTTGGGCTTGTACATCTTGTAGCTGTTCGCGAGCCCGTCGGTCATGTTGTTCAGACCGCCGAATACGGCAGCATCTTCCGTCATTGATGAAGAGACACAGGAGCTAGGCTCCTTGAAGTGCCGCGACAAATGACTGCGGTAATAGGCCACACAGCCTTGGCTGCCGTGGACGAAGGGCAGCGTGCGCTCAAAGCCGACAGAGGCGAATACGGCGCCAAGCGGCTGACACGCCTTCGCCGGATTTACCGCCAGCGCCTCCCGCGCGAAGTTTTTTTCGCGATATTCGGCCGTTTTGGTCCATTCCTTGATACGTTCGACCTCGGCAGGATCGCGCGGATTCTCGAATATCTTCTTCTTCGCCAGCATTTGCTGGTATTCTGGACCGCGGAACAGTTCGACATGATCGAGCACGTGTTCGGCACTCTGCGGCATCGGTGAAATCCTTCACTATCAGATTGGAATCGCCCGGGCTTTCCCGGAGAGCGAGACGAGTTGCGTTATTCTGCAGCCTGGAGCTTGGCGCTCGGCGCTTCCTTCCAGGGAGCTTTCGTTCTTTTCCAAATTGGCGAGTTGACGGCCATGTCCATGTCGCGCGCGAAGATCGCAAAGCCGTCATAACCGTGATATGGACCCGAATAGTCCCACGAATGCATCTGCCGGAACGGCACACTCATCTTTTGGAAAACGTACTTTTCCTTGATGCCTGAGCCGACAAGATCAGGCTGGAGTTTTTCGACGAAGCGCTCGAACTCATAGCCATTGACGTCATCATAGATGAGGGTGCTGTCTTTCACGTAGTGCTGAGCTGTGCGCTGATAGTCGTCGTTGTGACCGAACTCGTAGCCAGTGCCAATGACGTCCATCCCGAGGTCCTCGTACGCGCCAATCACATGACGCGGACGAAGGCCGCCGACGTACAGCATCACCGTCTTGCCCTCGAGGCGCGGGCGATATTTTGCAATCACGGCGTCCACCAGCGGCTGATACTTCTCGATCACTCGCTCGGCGCCTTCCTTGATCTTGTCGTCAAAATAACCCGCAATCCTGCGCAGTGAGTCCGCGATCTTTGAAGGTCCGAAGAAGTTGTACTCGCACCAAGGGATGCCGAACTTCTCTTCCATGTGGCGTGAGATATAGTTCATGGAACGGTAGCAATGCAGAATGTTGAGCTTTGCCTTCGGCGTTGCTTCGAGCTCGGCCAGTGAACCGTCGCCGGACCACTGCGCGATTACCCGTAGTCCCATCTCTTCAAGCAGAATTCGCGACGACCAAGCATCGCCGCCGATATTGTAGTCTCCGATGATCGCAACATCGTATGGTGTCGGCTCGAACTTTGGTTTGCCCTCGGCCTCGATATGCCCGAAAATCCAATCGCGTACCGCATCGTTTGCAATGTGATGGCCTAGTGACTGCGACACACCCCGAAAGCCCTCACAACGGACCGGCACGATGGTCTTGCCTCCATATTCTTTGGATTTCGCCCTTGACACCGCCTCGATATCGTCACCGATCAACCCTACCGGGCACTCTGATTGTATCGTAATGCCGTTGTTGAGTGGAAACAGCTCTTGGATTTCATCAAGGATTTTGTCCAGTTTCTTGTCGCCGCCAAATACGATATCCTTTTCCTGGAAGTCGGAGGTGAACTGCAGAGTCACGAAGCTATCGATGCCCGTGGTGCCAACGTAATAGTTGCGCCGCGAGCCCCATGAATATTGGCCGCAGCCAACCGGGCCATGGCTGATATGAACCATGTCCTTGATTGGTCCCCAGACCACCCCCTTCGACCCTGCATAGGCGCACCCTCTTATCGTCATCACGCCGGGTATGGATTTGATGTTGGACTTCACCCCGCAGTCCGACTTACCTGCTTGGTGCACGTTGAGGTGCTTGGCACGCCTTTTCGCGGTTTTCTCCGGATAGACCTTCAGCACCTCCTCGATCAGCTCTTTGTTGCGAGCCCTGATTTCTGCGACGCTGTTGGTCGTGGCGAGACTCATCTGGTGTCCTTTAAAAGGTTAGCTGTTGGGAGGGCGGCTTCTTGATCCAAGACTTTGCAACCGGCATGCCAGGGTCTCATGAGCACTAAAACTAGAACAACAACAGTTTCTTAGCGCGACTTGTACGGTGACGGGCTGTTGTTGCGAATCCGACATCTCGCCTTTGCGAGGGACTCTTGGTTTGGCGGTGTTCGAAATGGAACAAGGCGGCCGCGCGTGAAATTCACGGCGGAGTTTTTGAGTTTATGCGCGACAGCAACGCTCTGCGGTGTAAGGCGGAAGCAGGCCGCAAGTCTGGCTTCCAATCCTTCATACTTATTGAAACCTACAGGTGCTCACCTGCGATGTAATGACGTGCGCGATCTCGCGCTCTAGATCTCAAGGCGAGCTACCTCGACGCCACGTGAACTTCTTAGGCTCGTTAGATCACACGAGCATCGTCGCGCCTTGATAAGGGGCACGCACGATCACATCGATGTCTTCGCGTGCGTTGTACATGCCGAGGGACACAGAGCTGGCCCCGCAAATTCGGACAGTAGCTTGAGTGGATTTTCTGCCTGACAGCGGCGAGGATTCTTGCTGCGAATCAGGAGCGAAGATGACGAAGAAGAGCCGCCGGACGCATT
>NZ_JADFUE010000068.1:0-31503 GCF_054967145.1 Bradyrhizobium sp. UFLA06-24 | reverse complement strand
GAGATCACCAGACGCGTTGCGGCGACCCCCCGCCCGGTCCTCATCTGGGGGGAGGCCGGCTCTGGCAAGCGTAGAATAGCAACCCTGGTTCACGCGTTTAGCGACCGCAGGCACGCCAAAACGGCGTTGTTTCATTGCCGCCCCGGTCCGGCGATGGATATACTTGGCCCGTTGTTCGGCGCCGAGCGTCTTGAGAGCGGCAGACGCCAATTGTCACTCCTGGAGGCGTCGAGTGACGGTGCCGTCGTGCTATTGCATGTCGACCAACTTTCGCGCGATGGACAGGAGCGCCTTGCCGATTACCTCGAGACAGGCGGATTTACCCCTCTGAACGGGGTAACTGTCATGCGTTCCAACGCCCGGATCATTGCCACCGCGACCGTGGCCCGAGGCGCTGGTCTTGAAACGGTTCTGTGCGCGCGGCTTCTCGACCTTTTTACCGGGCTGGATGTCCAATTGCCTTCGCTACCCGACAGGCTTGAAGATCTGCCGCAACTCGTTCAACACTTCACCGTCGAAGCCAAAGGAGATTCCAGCGCCCAGACGCTCACGATAGAAAACTCTGCATTCCTTGCGCTCGCGGGGCACGATTGGCCAGGCAATTTGCGCGAGTTGCGGCAGGTCGTGAACCAGCTCGTGACCTTGCCATCAAGTCACATCACCGGTGAGGTGCTAAAGCCGTTGTTGGAGCCACCTTTTGGCGCACGGCCCGCGGCCTCGCTGTCCGAGCGAGACTGGATCATCGAGGGCTTGAAGAGAAACCGGCTTCACCGCGGCAAGACTGCTCGCTCTCTCGGGCTTTCGCGCAAAACCCTCTACAATAAAATCAAGAAACTGCGGATCCTCGAATAAGGCCTCATGCCCGTCGTAGCGGCTGCTTGGCCGTGGCGGCCTGCTCCAGGGAGAACCTCGGTACCGACGACGATCCATGAGAGCCAAGGCTTACGAGCCCGATATCCGATCCAATCGGCAGCGCAAGCGCCTCGGGTCGCAGATAGACGGCCCCATCCAGCTGCGAACCAAGCCGTTGCTCCGCTGCTGTCATCTTTGCCTCGTCCGCCGCGATAAACAGGACTTTGAACCCGCGCCTTGCAAACCACTCCATACGGCGAAGCTCGAGCTCCTGACCGCGATCGAGCGGCACTCCTGCCGATGTCCGTTCAATCATGCAGGCTGGCGGAAAATTCGTCACTCCGGTCATCTTTGCATCCTGTAACAGATCTCCGAGATCTTCCCAGCAGGCAAAGGGATCGATCATGACGACGGCCGCATAGCAGCAAGGGGGCGCCTTGGGGCTCGCGTGCAAGTCCCGCACGAGGCAGTCGTTCCAGTCGATGACAGGAAGTGTAGCCATGACGAGCATGGCATTCTGCGGAAGAGTCCGCAGTGACGGCGCATAGATCGTTATCTGATCACCGCGAGGCGAGGGGAGACTTGCGGCAAGGCGACCAAAGACATTGGCTCTCACGGTTCTACCCAATCCTACCCATTTGAACCTTTCGCCGATCTTACACGCCATTCCATCGAGGTCTAGACCACCACTCGTCGATCTTTGGGGGAGCAATGTCATGTCTTTCTTCGGCGGGGGAGCCGGGCTCGGCTGGATGCGATGAACGCTAACGCCGTCATAGCCGTTCTTGCTTGAGTAGCCTCTCCGCGCCTTGCTGTGAGCCGGATACGATTTGCCGATGCTGCCCGAGTTCGGCTCGTTCTGAAAAAGGGCCCGTGAAGCGTCTCGGGTAGAAAATTCCGGGCGAGCTATCGCTGCGTCCTACGGATCCGCTAGCAGACCGGCTCGTCTGCTTCCTCCCTGACTCGCGCCGCTGCTGGAAGATTCCGGCAGCGGCATCTTTTTGTCTCGGAGCGCGCCGACGATGCGGGCGGCCCAAACCACAAAGCTCCGCCAGCTGACGCTCGCCTCCTTGCAAAGGGGAGAGGCGGCTTCCCTCGTTACGGTGGCGCTCAGGATGAAGCGGCTGCTGCTATGGCCGCTTGGAGCTACCCAACTTTACCCAATCGCGCTCGTATCCGGGCTTATGGGCCATTTCACTCCGATCTAGACCTCCAGGTGTCCAGAAACGTCCAGGAGGAAGATCGTGTCTCACCATTACGCGGACGACGAAAGGTCGATCCGGGATGGTCAGCGGTGCGATCCTGCGGGCATGGCCGCGATCGTCGCAACCCTGGACACAAAGGGCCGCGAAACCGCTTATCTCGCGCGCGTCATCGAACAGTGGGGCCGCAAGACTCTTACGATTGATGTAGGCACATCAAACCGGAGGAACAGCAGCGATGCACGCGTGGTTTCACCCGCCGAGGTCTTGCGGGAAATAGCTGCAAGCGCGCGTGAAGAGGTCAAGGAGCTCCTCCGATCAGGTGCGATCGACGCCATCGTCGGCGTGGCGGGCGGCAAAGGCAGCGCGGTCTTCGGTGAAGTTGTATCGGATTTGCCGTATGGATTCCCGAAGCTACTGGTGAGCAGCGCGAGGCCAGCCCTCCTGGCCGAATTGGCCCTCCACAACGACATCATCCTCTATCCGACCCTGGTCGATCTTTTCGGGATCAACGCGTTCACCGAACGCGTTCTGGACAATGCGGGGCGGGCCATTGCGGCGATGCGCTATGTGCCCGCTCAGGATCGGCGGAAGAAGAAGACGGTTGCGATCACGGCCTTTGGGGTCACGACGCCGGCGGCAAATCGCTGTGTCGCGCGGCTGGCAGAGGCAGGCATCGACGCGATTGTCTTTCCGGCCAATGGCGCCGGGGGCCGCAAGATGGAGCAGCTCGTGTCCGCCGGCGAGTTCGATGCGGTGCTCGATCTGACCACAACCGAGCTCGCTGACGAGCTTGTCGGCGGCACCGCTAGTGCGGGTCCGGGTCGGCTCAAAGCAGCATCTCGCCGCATGATTCCGCAGCTCATCGCCCCGGGGGCCGTCGATATGGTAAATTTTGGCCCTCCCTCGAGCGTGCCTGCCGAGTTCAAGGAGCGCCAATTCTATTCGCATACCCCCTTCACGACGCTCATGCGTACGACCGTCTCGGAGAATGAGCGCATAGGCAGGCTCACAGCCGAGCGCCTTTCGCAAGCAAAGGCGCCCGCCCTCGTTCTGTGGCCGGTCAAGGGGGTCTCTGACTATGACCGGGACGGCGGCATCTTTCGAAACCCTGAAGCCGATAGGGCCTGGTTCGACGCGGTCAGGCGACATCTGCCGCGATCGATCATCGCCCGCGAGCTGGATTGTCACATCAATGATCCGGAATTTGCGGAGGCGGCCGCATCGTGGATCGTCGAACAATTGACACCAGGAGATTCATCAGTTGCGGATGTTTGATCGGGCCGAAATACTCGCAAAGATCACAGCTCAAGTTGAGGCTGGAAAGGCAGTGCTTGCCGCGGCGAGCAGTTGCGGCCTCGTCGCAAAATGCGCAGCTCTCGGCGGCGCCGACATGCTCGTGGTCTACAGCACCGGGCTGTCGCGGTTGATGGGGCTGCCGACGAGCCGGATCGGCGATTCCAATGCGCGCACGCTCGAGCTCGCGGCGGAGATCCGCAACGTCGTCTCCTCGGTTCCTGTTATAGGCGGTGTCGAGGCCTGGGATCCCCTCCGGCTCGAGCTCGATGATCTCTTGGACAAGTTCTGGGCTGCCGGATTCTCCGGCGTGATCAATTACCCGACCATTTCAACGATGGGTGAGAAATGGCGCGAGCGTCGTGGCCGCGTCGGGCTCGGCTTCGAGCGTGAGGTCGAGCTGATCGCGGCGGCCCGCAAGAAGAACATCTTCTCCCTCGCCTATGTCGCAAGCCCGCACGATGCCAAGGCGATGGCAGCCGCGGGAGCCGACTGCATTGTCCCACATGTCGGCGCAACGCGCGGCGGGCTTGTGGGTCATGAGGCGGGACAGTCGATCGAAGAGGCCATCAGGCGCATCAACGAGATCAATGCTGCCGCTCAAGCCGTTCGGCCGGAAGTCATCCTTCTCTGCCATGGCGGGGCAATCGCCGAGCCCCAGGATACCTCGGAAGTCTACCGGTCTACCGGATGTGTCGGTTTCGTTGGCGCCTCCTCCATCGAACGGATTCCGATCGAGCGGGCGGTGAAAGCTGCAGCCGAAGAATTCAAAGCCGTTCCGCTCCCGCGAAAGCGTCAGCAATCAATGCAGAAATCTGCACCGAGGCAGGAATGAACAACCCGATCACCAAATTGAAACCTAGTACCGCTTCCTCCTCCAAAGCGAACAAGCCGACGCACGATTGGGAGACGGACGTGCTCGTGATCGGCAGCGGCGCTGCCGGGCTGTCCGCGGCGCTCTATGCGGCAAAAGCCGGACTTCGCGTGACGGTATGCGAGAAGTCTGGCCGGCTCGGTGGCACGACCGCCCTCTCGAACGGCATGATCTGGGTTCCATGCTCAATGCAGGCTCGAGCGGCGAAAATCGATGATTCGATTGCGAATGCGAAGATCTATCTGCAACACGAACTTGGCGATTACTATCGCCCCGACTTCGTGGATGCCTATCTTGAAGACGGCCCAACGGCGCTCGCCAGCTTGGAGAATGGGAGTGAAGTCAAGTTCACACTGGCCTCCGCTCCGGATTATCATTCGAGCCAGATCGGCGGGATCGACATGGGCCGGGCGCTGAGCCCCGCAGCTTACGACGGACGGCTTCTCGGCAAGGATTTCGACCTGATAAGTGATCCGATTCGCGTCGTGCTCGGCGGCATGATGATTTCGTCCGGCGAGGTCAGAAGCTTTCTCAATCCCTTCCAGTCGGCTGCCTCGCTCAAGCACGTCCTTCGCCGGGTCAGCCGCTACGCAGGCGACCGGCTGCGCTACAGGAGGGGCACTGAACTCAGTGGCGGCAATGCTCTGATCGCGCGGTTATTGGCAAGCCTTCGCAGATACGACACTGAAATCTGGCCAAGCTGCCCAGCGGTTGATCTGATGAGGGAGGGAGGGAGAGTTACTGGCGCACTCCTCAAGCGGGATCGCACGGATCTCCGCGTCCGAGCCTCGCACGGAGTAATCCTGGCAACCGGTGGCTTTGCGCGGAACGGTAAATTGCGAGCCCAGCTCAGCCGAGCCCACCAGCACAATGATACGCTGGCCCACAGCGATGTCACAGGAGACGGCATTGCGCTCGCAGGCAGGCTCGGAGCTGCGATCGATAATGACGTTGCATCGAGTGGATTCTGGACGCCCGTGTCGATCCTCAGGAACGGCCGCTCCTCGCAAGTGGTCCCGTACGGCTGGCTCGATCGTGGCCGTCCAGGTGTCATCGCGGTGGGGCCAAATGCTAAGCGCTTCGTCAATGAATCCAATTCGTACCATGACATCTGTCTTGCCATGTTCAATAGCGGCTATCCGGCGGACAAGCGGTTCTATTTCATCTGCGACAAGGAATTCGTCCGCCTCAGAGGCATGGGACACCTGCTCCCCTGGCCCTGGACTTTGAGTATCAAGAAGTATGCCCGCTTGGGTTACATCGAGATTGGCCGGACGATTGCGGAGCTTGCGGCGGAATTGGGCCTCGACCCGCAAGAGCTCCAAAAGACCGTTGAAGAACATAATGCCCACGCAGCTGAAGGGCGCGATCCGCTTTTCAAACGCGGTGAATCGGCTTTCAACCGAACCCTGGGAGATCCCGCGGTTGGAAAGAAAAACCCGAACCTTGGAGCTATCAAGAACGGGCCATTCATTGCGCTCCCGATTGTCCCGGCGACCCTTGGAACTGCGACCGGCCTGTCAACGGATCCTGGCGGAAGGGTCCTAAATGGAAACGGCGTGCCGATCGCAGGTCTTTATGCCTGCGGCAACGACATGACTTCACCGATGCGTGGGATCTACCCTGGGGCCGGCATTACGATCGGACCAGCCATCGTGTTCGCCTACCGCGCGGTGAACAGCATCGTACAATCCACCCATCAGGGACAGACGGCGGCGGCATCCGGTGCATAAGTGCAGTGTTTTCACCTCTTGGTCCAGCAACGACGGACGGTGGAGAGAGCGAAAGTGCGCAACGTCGGCCAGCTCGCTTTGAATACCTTGTGAGCGGCCCTATCTCGTTTGATGCTGAACTTATCTTCTGAACTAGAGGGGCACGATGCGCCGCTCACGCCATGCCAAGATTGTCGCAACCGTTGGGTCGGCAACCGCATCACCTGAAAAGCTTTGTGCGCTCTATCTTTCGGGGGCTGATACTTTCACGCTGAACTTCAGCCGCGGGGACCCATGACGATCACGCCCGTGTGCTCGTCTCGATCCGTGCGCTGGAGCTGGAATTCAATCGGCCGATCGGCGTGCTGCAGGATCCGCAAGGCCCGAAGATCCGCATTGGCCGGCTCGATGAAGGCAAGCTCGCGCTGGATGCCGGGGAGACGGTCTGCTTCGCGCTAAGAGACAGGCGGGAAGCAGTCAATCCCGCGGCCTCATCCAGAAATATTCGCAGCCGCTTATCCCGGTCAGGCCCTGCTCATTGACGATGGGCGTTCGTCTAGCTAGTCGTCGAAAAGCTCGGTTCTGAACGGAGAATGGCGTGCGTTGTGATCGGCGGCGTCATCCGTGATCACAAGGGCGCCAGCCTGCCAGGCGCGCTGCTCAAGATCTCGCCTCTAACCAAGAAGGATCGAGCCGATCTTGCGTTCGGCCTCGAGCTTGGCGTCGACTGGGTTGCTGTCCTTTGTTCAGAAACCATCTGACCTGGTCGAGGCACGAGCTTTGATCGGTGAGGCCGCCGGTGGCGTTGCCAAGATCGAGACCCCGATGGCGCTTGATCGTATTGGGATATGATCCACTTGTCAGACGCCATCATGGTCGCGCGAGGCGACCTCAGGGTTGAAATCCCCCTGAGGAGGTGCTGGGCCGGCAAAAGGAGTCGTCAGGGCCTGCCGGCTTGTTGCCAAGCCCGTCATCGTCGCAACCCAGATGCCGGACTCGATGATCACTGCGCCGACAGCGACCTTCTCGTTGCCATCGATGCACGCTGTACCGCTCGGCAACAGCTATGGCGGTGTAAGGGAGTGGCTCGGCGTGTAGATCGACGCGCATTACGATATACTCGCAAGGGAGCGGAGAGCCGCATCGAAGCTCACGGGGAGGCAATTGCGAGCCGCATGGGGGATGCTGAACTGGTCGGTGAAGCAGTTGGCCGAGCGAAGCGGGTTATCGTGCGCCGTCATCAGGCGGCTCGAAGAGTACAATGACACGCCTCCCGCATCCGACGATCTGCTGCAGACTCTGTGGACCACGTTTGCGGGTGCGGGAATTGAATTCACATTTCCGCTGGTCGGCAAGCCAGGTGCTCGGCCACAATGACTTGATGCCTTCTCGGTGCTGAACTCACGGCCTGCGGCCATCGCAAATGGTGCGTCAGCTCTTCTGGTTTCCTCCGATAGTTCGGTAGGCGCTAACGACGCGCGCGTTTGCGGGAGCCTGCGGTGAGGGCATGCGGATAGCTCTCTATCGCTTTTGGCTGCATCGAAATTGGGCTGGCGAGAACGGCCGGCGACCCGCCGTAGGACCTCTTTAACGTGTCCGCAATGTCGGTCGCCTGGCCAACATTACCCAACATTACCCAAATCTCCCTACGTTGATCTAGGCAATCTCGAGCCGCATGTCGTGAATGAAGCGCCGACAGGCGGGCCGCCCTAGAAGCCCACCATCGCCTGCAACTCCCATTGCCGGGATGACCTTCCAGGAGCGCTCTTGTGACAGCAGCCCTTCGCATTCCAACGAGTAGCTCACGCCTTCGCGCGGTCGGCGTGAAGAAGCTGTGCTCGCAAGCCCAAGGAATGTGACGCAGCAGCATGGATACGCTACTTATCGCGACCTTCGAGATTTTGAGCTTCGGTGCCATTGTTGTGCTGGTCGTGCTCGGTCTCGGGATCATTGCCAGCATGATGGGCATCTTCAACTTCGCCCAAGGCGAGTTCGTCCTGCTCGGCGCTTACGTCACTTATCTCATGCACAGCGTCGGTTTGCCGGTCCCGCTCGGCATGCTTGCCGCGCCCGTCGCGGTCGGCACGCTTGGTTTCGTCCTGGAAAAACTCGTGGTGCGCCGATTCTATGCCGCTCCAATCGTCGCCATGCTTGGCACCTATGCGCTGGGGCTGATCATTCGCGAAGCCGTGCGCGGCCTGACCGGGGGACTGTATCTCTCGGTGCCGGAGCCAATCAGTGGCTCTATCACGATCGGCAGTCTGCATTTCGCCGCCTGGCGCGGCGTCATCGTCATCATCACTTTGCTGGTCATGGCCGCGAGCCATGCTCTGCTCGCCTACACCTCGTTCGGCCTGCGAGTCCGCGCCTCGCTGGAGAACCCACAGCTGGCGCGTGCCTCGGGCATCTCCACGGGCATGATCTACAGCGTCACCTTTGCATTTGGTGCGGCACTCGCGGGTCTCGCCGGCGCGCTGATCGTGCCGGTCTTTTCATTGTTCGCCGATCTCGGCATCCGCTTTCTTATCCAGGGTTTCGTTGCTGTGATGGTCGGTGGGGTCGGGTCCTTCGCCGGCCCAGTCGCTGGCGCCGGCGTCATCGGCACGTTCAGTGCCTGGCTGCCTTGGCTGATGTCACCGGTTATCGCCGACGTTCTGGTGTTCGTGCTTGCCATCATTTTCATCAAGTTCCGGCCGCAAGGCCTTGTTTCGGGAAGAGGGGTCAACCGATGATCAACGCCAGCCGTCAACTGAGCCGCCGCCGCTTTCTCGGCAATTTCGCCTTCGCCTCCGCCGCCATCGCGGCGGGTCCGGGCAGCTGGATAATTCGCCCGGATTGGGCAAATGCTGCGGAAGGCCCGATCAGGCTTGGCATTGCGACCGATCTTACCGGGTCACTTGGCTTTGCCGGCAACACTGACGCCAATGTCGCTCGCATGCTGGTCAAGGAGATCAACGACTCCGGCGGCCTGTTGGGACGCCCGATCGAACTCCTGATTGAGGATACTGCCTCCGACGAATCCGTCGCCGTGGGAAATGTGCGAAAGCTGATCCAGCGAGACAAGGTCGACTTGGTGATTGGCGGTATCTCGAGCTCGATGCGCAATGCGATCAAGGACGTCATTATCTCTCGCGGCAAGACGCTCTATATCTATCCGGAAGGTTACGAAGGTAAAGAGTGCACGCCCTATCTGTTCTGCACGGGACCGGTACCGGCACAGAATTGTGACCAGTTCATTCCCTGGTTGATCAAAAATGGTGGTAAGCGTTTTGCCCTGCCTGGCTCCAATTATGTTTGGCCGCAAACAATCAACGCCTATGCACGCAAGGTGATCGAGAGCAGCGGTGGCGAAGTCGTCTTTGAAGAATACTACCCGCTCGACCAGATTGACTTTTCCTCCACAGTTAGCCGGATCATATCCAACAAAGTCGACGTGGTTTTCAACGCCATTGTCCCGCCCGGCGTCAGCCCGTTCTTTAAACAGCTCTATCAAGCCGGCTTCTCCAAAAACGGCGGGCGGCTGGGGTGCGTCTATTACGACGAAAATTTCCTGGAAATGAACCAGGCCCAAGAGATTGAAGGGCTCGCGAGCAGCCTCGACTACTACAAGATGCTTGCGGCGGAGGATCCGGTAAGCGCCAGGATTCAATCGGCCTACGACAAACAATTTCCAGCCAAGTTCCGGTTCTCGGCAGGCAGCGCCGCGACCGGCACCTATCGAGGATTAAAGCTGTGGGAGGCTGCAGTGAAGGAGGCCGGCACAATTGACCGCGACGCGGTAGCCGCCGCCCTCGACCACGCGAAGATTGCGGAAGGGCCGGGCGGGCCTGCCGAAATGGCGCCCGGCAAGCGCCACTGCAGGATGAACATGTACATTGGAGTGGCGAAGGGCGGCCAGTACGAGATTGTCGCGCGTAGCGCCGGCCTGGTCGATCCGAAGGAGTGCTGATGTCATCGACCGGCACTGGCACACAGCCCCCGCCACACGTGATTGAAGCTGCTCGTTCGCCCGTCATGGCATCTGCCATCGCAGGGCGAACGAAGGTGCTTCCAATTCTCGAACTGGCATTGCTGATTGCCGCTTCGATCGCACCGCTCGTCCTGCGGGATTACATCACTGTCTATGCAACGCGAGTGCTCATCCTGTGCCTCTTCGCGTTGTCGTTCGACCTGGTGTGGGGCTATGCCGGGATCTTGAGCTTGGGTCAGTCGTTGTTCTTCGGCACGGCCGGCTACGGTGTGGCGCTGCTTTCACGCGATTTCGGGGTCGCATCGATTTTTGCCGTTCTTCCGGCCGGAACCTTGATCGGTTTTGTAGCGGCATTGTTGCTGGCAGGTTTCCTGCTGCTTGGCCGTCACCCCTCCAGTGTGGTCTTCGTTTCGCTTGGTACTATGACCGGAGCTTATGCAGCCGATCGGCTCGCTCGGGGTTCTCATTATCTTGGCGGCCAGAACGGTATCCCTTCGATCCCGCCGATGACAATCGGCTCGCACGAATTGAGCGAGGGACCAGGATTTTACTATCTGGTTCTCGCCATTCTGGTTCTGATCTACCTTCTGTCGCGCTTTTTGCTGCGGTCGCAGTTCGGTCTGGCACTGGCGGGATTGCGAGAGAATGAACAGCGCATCGCCTTCTTCGGCTACAATGTGCAGCATTTGAAGGCCATCATATTCGCAATCAGCGGCGCGATCGCAGGTGCTTCCGGCAGCCTCTATGCGTTTCACGAGGGCTTCGTCTGGACGAACATGCTGGGCGTGGTCATGTCTACCCAGGTCGTGCTCTACGTCTTGTTCGGCGGCTCCGGGACATTGATCGGTGCGGTCATCGGCACCGCGATTGTTGAGGGCCTCAGCTTCTGGCTCTCCGACAATTATCGCGATATCTGGCCGATCATTCTCGGCGTTTTGCTGTTGCTCGTCATTCTGTTCCGCCCCCTCGGCTTGATCAGCCTCGTGCTGGGCGAGCGGGAACGTGTAGGTCATTTCGGCCCGAGCCTGAAGGAGAAGCGCAATGCCGCTCCTTGAAGCCGCCGGCATCTCCAAGGTCTTTGGCAAACTCACCGCGCTGGACGGAGCGGCGCTCAGCGTCGGCGAGAGAGAGTTTCATGGCCTGATCGGGCCGAACGGCTCGGGCAAGAGCACGCTGATGAAGTGTCTTGCAGGTGCGCTAGTGCCGACGCGAGGCAAGGTGACATTCATCAATACTGACGTCACCTCGTTGACGCCGCCAGAGCGTGCGCGAGCGGGCATGAGCCTGAAATTCCAGATCACCGCCGTGCTACCGACCCTCACGCTATACGACAACATCCTGCTCGCGCTGCAGGCCCGGTCCTCACTGCTGGATCTGGCGTTCTCGCGCAGTCGGGGACGACTGCACGAGGAGGTCATGACGTTGCTCCTCCAGTTCCGGCTCGCCGATCGCGCGTTTGATGCTGCGGCGACCCTTTCTCACGGTCAGCAGCAATGGCTGGAGATCGCGATGGCGCTCGCATGCCGGCCGCGCCTTCTGCTCTTGGACGAGCCGACCGGTGGCATGAGCCTTGAGGAGCGCCGCGTCACGGGCGAGTTGCTGCAGCCGATCAAGCAGCATTGCTCGCTTGTCATCGTGGAGCACGACCTGGATTTCATCCGAGACATCTGCGACCGGCTAACCGTGCTCGATCAGGGCAAGGTTCTGGCGTCGGGGACGGTTGCCGAGATCCAGGCCAACAGAAGCGTCCAGGAGATCTATTTGCGCCGTGCCTGAATTCCTCAATCTCAAGCATCTCGACGCCGGCTACGGACGCAGCCAGGTGCTGTTCGGTGTCAATATGACCGTCCCACCGCGGGGCGGTGTGGCCGTCCTCGGCCGTAACGGCGCCGGAAAGAGCACGCTCATGAAGGCGATCGTGGGCGAACTGCCGGCATGGAGGGGCGGCGTGCAATTCAACGGCCAAGATATCGATCGCCGCCGAACCGAAGAGCGGGTGCGGGCCGGCATTGGATATGTGCCGCAAGAGCATTCAGTGTTCGGGCGCCTGTCGGTGCGCGACAATCTCGCCGTCGGATCGCTTTTGCACCGCGATAGATCGGCAGTGGACCGGGTCATGATGATGTTTCCAAAACTCGGCCAGCGTCTGGATCAGCCGGCCGGAACGTTGTCCGGTGGCGAGCGCAAGATGCTCGCAATCGCCCGCGCGATGCTCGGAAACCCCAAACTCCTCCTGCTGGATGAGCCGACCGAGGGTGTCTGGATCGGCGTCATCGAGGAGATCACCGAGCGCTTGATCGAACTAGCCAGAGAGATCGCGATCATCATCGTCGAGCAACATCTCGATCTCGCAATGCGCGTCGCGGAGCAGGCCTATGTGGTCGATCGCGGCCGTGTCGCGCTGTCGGGCCCGTCGCAACAGCTGCGCGACGACCCGCGGCTCTTGACGTATCTGGCGCCGTAGAGGCGTCCCGGCTGCCATCCCACGCCCGAAAGATGGCGCGTTGAAGTTCCTTGCGATGACTGAACAGAGAGGGACGATGTCCAAAACCATGAGCGATTTTGTGAATGCGTGCCAGGTCGTCGATGTCCATGAACATCACATGTCCGAGGTCGCACATAGCCGGGACGTGAATCTTTTGAAACTGTTCCAGCAGAGCTATGCGGCTTGGACAAGCCACGTCCTGCCATCCGAGCCCAAGGCGACTGGCGATATGTTATCTACCGCTACCGAGCCAACCACCTGGGAGGCCCTTGCTCCGTTCCTGGAGAGGAGCGGCTCAAATGCATTCGTTCGTAACCTCGCCGGCGGTGTCGCCGAGCTTTACGGCGTCGCCGAAACCGGAATCACGCGCGACAACTGGGAGGCAGTAGACGCTTTGGTGCGCTTGCGCCACAGGGAGGCGACATGGCCAAGTGAAGTCATTGGGCGCGCCGCCATCGGAAGGATCGTAACGGACCCTTTTCTCGATCCGTTGATGGATCCGCGGCCGGTCCTAGGGCAGAGTTACGATGCGGTCCTGCGGATCAATGCATTCGCCCTCGGCTGGCACCCGGAATCTCGCGATCACAATGGAAATTGCGGCCATACGTTGCTGCGGCGCCTCGGCATGGAGGTGAAAACCTTCGACGATTATTGCGACGCAATCCGGGAGCTCGTAGCCGGCTGCGCCCGGCGCAATCACGTTGCGCTCAAAAACGCGCTCGCCTATGACCGCGATCTAAGCTTTGACGAACCGAACGAGGACCTCGCTCGGCAGGCCTGGGGACAAAGGTCTCCATCCCCTGCGGCGCGCAAGGCTTTCTGTGACTTTGTCGTCGATTTGTTTTGTCAGCTCGCAGGCGAAGCCGGCCTGCCAGTCCAAACTCATCTTGGAACGGCAATCATAAGCGGCTCCCACCCGCTACGCATGACCGGGTTGATTGAGCGTCATCCTCGGACCCGTTTTCTGCTGATGCATTTGGCCTATCCCTGGAGCCGGGACTTGTTGGGAATGGCTTTTGTGTACCGCAATGTTTGGCTCGATTTGTGCTGGTCCTTCCTGTTGAGCCCGTCCCATTTCAAGCTGGCCCTGCACGAGGCTATTGAAGTCTTGCCGGATGAATCGCGAATGATGATCGGAGGAGATTGTCTTCACGTTGAGGAGACATTTGCCGCGATACAGGGCGCACGCCGGCTCATCGGCGAGGTTCTGAAAGAAAAAGTTGCGAGCGGCTACTTTCGCCCCCGAGACGCAGAGCGCTTGGCGGTCAGGATCCTTGGCGAGAACGCGAGGGAGCTTTTCAGACTGTCCTGATTGCTGCACTTCGTTCGCGATTTTAAAAAGTTGATCCGAAGAGCCGACTTGAAACCGAAAAATGACGGATAGCGTTCCGGTTACCGCGCCCCCCAGGAAAGAGCAGGGCGCGTGGATTAAGGCCATGAGCCAAGGGGAGGTCAGTTCCATGTTGAATGATCACCGGCAACTCAGCCGCCGCCGCTTTCTCGGCAATTTCGCCTTTGTGTCTGCGGCCATTGCGGCCGGCCCGGGCAGCTGGGTGATCCGTCCTGACTGGGCCAACGCCGCTGAAGGCCCGATCAGGATTGGCATTGCCACCGACCTTACGGGGGCACTCGGCTTTGCCGGGAATACCGACGCCAATGTCGCGCGCATGGTCGCGAGCGAGATCAACGAGAACGGTGGTCTCTTGGGGCGCCCGATCGACCTCCTGATCGAAGACACCGCGTCCAACGAGTCCGTCGCTGTTGGCAATGTCCGCAAGCTGATTCAACGAGACAAGGTCGACCTGGTACTCGGCGGCATTGCGAGCTCGATGCGCAACGCCATCAAGGACATCATCATCTCTCGTGGCAAGACGCTCTACATCTATCCACAGGCCTACGAAGGCAGGGAGTGCACGCCCTATCTGTTTTGCACCGGGCCGGTACCGGCGCAGAATTGCGACCGGTTCATTCCGTGGTTGATCAAGAACGGTGGCAGACGCTTCGCGCTGCCTGGATCAAACTACGTCTGGCCGCAAACAATCAATGCCTATGCGCGCAAGGTGATCGAGAGCAGCGGCGGGGAGGTGGTGTTCGAGGAGTACTACCCGCTTGACCAAATCGATTTTTCATCGACCGTGAGCCGCATCACGTCCAACAAGGTAGACGTGGTCTTCAACAGTGTTATCCCCCCGGGCGTCGGCTCGTTCTTCAAACAGCTTTATGAAGCGGGCTTTTCTAGGAATGGGGGACAGCTGGGCTGCGTCTACTATGACGAGAACACGCTCGAAATGAACCAGGCTCACGAGATCGAAGGCCTCGCCAGCAGCCTCGACTATTACAAGGCGCTCGCGGCGGAAGATCCGGTGAGCGCCAAAATTCAGTCGGCCTACGAAAAGCAGTTTCCGGGCAAGTTCCGGTTCTCAGCAGGAAGCGCCGCGACCGGCACGTATCGAGGACTGAAGCTGTGGGAAGCCGCAGTGAGGGAAGCCGGTACAATTGACCGCGAGGCTGTCGCTGCCGCGCTTGACCACGCCAAGATTGCGGAAGGGCCTGGCGGGCCGGCGGAGATGGTGCCGGGCAAGCGCCACTGCAGGATGAACATGTACATTGGCGTGGCAAAGGCCGGCCAATACGAGATCGTCGCCCGTAGCGCCGGCCCGGTCGAGCCGAAGGAGTGTTGAATGTCGCATGTTGCGCGGGCGAGCTTCGCCGGCGCCGCGTGCGAGCCAATCGCGGGGGGCTACTTCCCGCGATAATTCGGCGGCCTCTTGTCAAAGAAGGCGTTCATTCCCTCCTTCTGGTCAGCTGTGCTGAAAGCGTGACGTATCGCTTGCCGCTCGAACTCGAGCCCGGCGTCCAACGTGGTCTGAAAGGCGGCGAGAACGGCAGCTTTGGCAAGTTCAGCCGAGCGGGGAGGCTTTTGCGCTATCAGATCGGCTATTTCGAGCGCTCGCCTCTGCGCCCTGCCGCTTTCGACAACTTCCGCCACAAGGCCGGCCTGCATCGCACTCCGCGCCGTGATGGATTGGCCGCTCAGGATCATCAGCATGGCCAGTGATTTGCCAGCCACGCGTGTCAGCCTCTGCGTTGCGCCGTCGCCGGGCAATATTCCGATGTTGATCTCAGGCTGCCCAAATACCGCCCCTTCACCTGCTATCACGATATCCGCGAGCAGCGCCAATTCGTGGCCGCCGCCGAAGCAAATGCCCTCGACCGCGGCAATGAGAGGCTTGGGGAAATTGGCGACATCCCCCCAGGCAGAACGTCGGGCGGAATTGTCGATTGCCTCAAAGCCGCGCTCCCGCATCTCCTTGATGTCGGCTCCGGCAGAGAAGAACGCATCGCTGCCACAAAGCACGACACAGCGGACATCCTCATCGATTGCGGCACGGCGCAAGATGGCGCCAAGCTCCACGATCAACTGGTTGCTCAAGGCGTTTCGTTTTGATGTCCTATTCAGCGTCAATAGGCGCACGTGGGGCGCGACAGATGTCGAGAGGATGAGATCGGGCGTCTCGGACATGGAGCGGTTCTCCTGAAGGAATATGAGAACCACGCCTTAGACTGAAATCGATTTCTTCGCAACGAGGCATCCAAAAGCCTCTTCTTGGAAGAACCAGCCTCAGCGGCGCTGAGCCACCTTGCTCAACGCGGAGCCGACGGAGACCATGAGGCGGGCTTCACCCGTAAAAAACGGCTTGACTCCGCAGTTCCGAATTCTTACTAATCTTGAAATCGATTTCAGAACTCGATGTCGAAATGCCCGGTACTGCGGGAAACCAGAAGGATGCGGCCGGCGAGAGTGGGTCACATCTGAAGGATCTCATTGACGATGCGACGGGTCTTGTGACGCCGCGCTGTCCAACAAGAACATCAGCTTCTTCAGAAGCGCGCTTAGAGCAACAGGAGGAAGGCTGGCCATGGGAATGGCACGGAATCTCGCGCGCGCTTTATGCGAGTCGCCGCGCAAGTCGGAAGCAACGATGAAGGCGTCCTGCGCCATTAGGATCGTGCAATGGCCGCTCGTGAGGCGAGGCCCGCAATTACGTGAAGCCAGGCGGGCTTTCCGCCGGCATCCCGGGCAGCTGTTGCGCTTGCGCTTCCGCGGTCCGGCCTGCTCAAGGCCGCCGCTCTCGTAGACCCCCGCTCGCGGCGGGCGCAGTTGAGCCGACGAGCGGCTGCTCGTTCTCGCGCGACCCGCAAAATCATTAAGTCATCAATAGAGCCCGAGGACCCATGAACATCATTGCTCAGCCCAGCGCTGTACCCGTCCAGCTTGACAAGCAAACTGCCAACAAGCGAATGACCGCCGGCCTTGGAGGAGGGGTGGCGCTAGAGTGGTACGACTGGAATGTCTACGGCGTAATGGCGGCGTTTCTCTCGCCGCACTTCTTCCCTTCCGATGATCCCACCACCTCGCTGCTGGCGGGACTTGCCGTGTACGGCGCGGGCTTTTGCGCTCGACCGCTGGGCGCTGTTTTGCTGGGGCCGGTCGCAGATCGCATCAGCCACAAGCGCGTCATGCTGATCTCTGTCACGGCCATGGCGGTTTGCTCGCTTTTGATATCCTTGTTGCCCACCTACAAGGACCTCGGCGTCACGGCGGCCATAGCGCTGCTGATCATGCGGCTGATTCAGGGGTTTGCCACAGGCGCTGAAGCTGGTGTCGCCAACGCCATTGCAATTGAACTGGCGCCACCTGGTAAGGAGGGACGCTATCTCGGTCTGATTGGCGGCACATTCATCCAATTGGGAAGCCTTGGATCCAGCCTAGTTGCCTTCCTGGTGAGCGCCTCGGTCGCACCTGAAGCCATGCGCGAGTGGGCTTGGCGTATACCCTTTGCGGTCGGCGGCGTGCTGGGCCTTTTGATCATCTATCTGCGCACGACGGTGCCGGAAACCTTGATCAATCGAGCCATGCATCGGCAAGACGAGTCTTCGCGCATTCAGGAATCGACTGGCGGTGTGTGGAAAACGCTATGGAGCGTCCGCCTTTCGCTGCTCGCCGTCATCCTGGTGATCGGGTCGGTGCAGATCGCCAACTATGCCTGGAACACCGGTCTTCCCAACATGGCCAATACGGTCTTCAAGGAGGACAGCACGTATGTGTACGGGATCATGACCCTGATGGTCCTGATCTGGATGTCAACGGCGCCGTTTGTCGGCGCTTTCGCGGACAAGGTGCGACCCTCGCGCGCGTTCGCGCTGCTGCGCCTGTTGCTCATCCCATGCTTCTTCCTGACACTGCTCTATTCGGAAAAAGGCATCGTCACGTTCTTCTTTGTTACGGTGTTCGGCGGCGCGATCGTGGGCTTCAACATGGCCCTCTATAACTTCATCGCTACCACGCTGATGCCGCGCGCCGTGCGGACCACCGGAGTGGCTCTCGGCTATGCGCTCGGCGTCTCCTTGTTTGGCGGGACGTCACCCTATCTGCTGGTTTGGTTGCAACGCGAGCACATCGCCTGGATGTTTCCCGTCTACGGATCGTTGATCGCGCTCCTGAGCGTGCTGGTCTACCAGATCGCAAAGAAGCGCGGCTGCCTCTACATAGGTGAATGAACACGCTCTGCCCCTGCGCTTCGCCGTGCCCGCGACGGACGCAAGGCGTCCACGTTAGCTGCAAAACATAAGGGCTCGCGCGTATCTCTTCATGCTCGGCATGAGCATGGGGTCGGCGCAAGCGTCCTTGCGCGAGCAGTCATTCACAACAAACAAAGAATGCTTGCGAGGCACTGAGTTGCTGAAACTGGAGTCCGAAGCATGAAAACACCTTCATCGCCGCACTTCACGCCTGTGGACTTGAAGCGATATTTCAACGCCGAGCGCGCAAATGCCGGTGAAGGGTTCGCCGCCCGCCCGGGTGACACCGGCTGGATCGATTCACTTCGCGGGCTCCAGACCCATCGCGGCATGCCCTTTCTCTTCGGCAGCGAAATAGGGCCGGATGTGCTGGAGCTGCGCCCCGGCGCCCCTCCTGCCGTAATCGCGTTGCCGCCGACGATGGCGAGCTATGTGCTGTTCGTGCAAGTGGCGGCAGACCGCCCCAGTGCAAGCCCCGAGGGTTTCGGAGAGATCGGCCCGGCTACGCTGCCTGTAGAAGGCAATCCACTCGGCGACCGGGTGGCGACATACGGGCTCCGCTATGCCGACGGCAGCGAGACCGACGTGCCGGTGCTGCGCCGCTTCGCGATCCAGCAGAACCACATCTCCTGGAGTGCGAGTGCGTTCGCCGCCTTGCCGCTACGCGCGCCCATCGTACATGCAAGCACCGGCGAGGACTTTGTACTCGGCAGAGCGCCGGGGGCGAACTTCTTCCAGGGCGAGGCTCGCACCCAATCGGGACGCATGGATCGACAAGGTGAGAACGTGTGGCTTTACGCGCTCCCCAATCCTTATCCGGACAAGGAGCTTTCGGCGTTGAGCTTGCGCGCGGAACAGGAAATCTCGCTTGTGTTTGCGGTGACCACGACAGCGCTCACCCAGCACCCGCTGCGCCTCCAGGGCCGTCGCAAGCTGAAGGTGAGGCTGCCGCCGGGGTTCCATCTGAACAAGCTTGGCGAGCTCGATGTCGACGATCGGGGCCAGCAGATCGGCATGGACCTCGGCACGGTCATCTCGGCACGCGCAGTGCTCGAGTACTCCAGAGCGGATTGGCTGGGCGCCAAAGTTGATGTGCAGCCCGTGCGCTGCGGGAGCGATGTCATCGTTGAGTACTCGGCGCATCCGGACGCAAGACTCTATCTGCGCTCCGACGATGGCCGCTTGCACATGTTCGAGCTTCGATCGTTGGAAGGTGGCGGTAACGCAAGCGCCTCGCTCAATGTGGCGACAGTCGAACCGGCCACAAGGCCGGTCAAGATCCGCATCATGGAAAAGGACAGTGGCGTGCGCGTTGCCGCGCGGTTGCATGTCCATGGTGCGCATGGGGAGTATCTGCCACCCAAGGGACATCACCGCAAGGTCAATACCGGCAGGTTCGAGGACTTCTCGGGCGAATTTGCCAATGGGCTGAACCAGTACGTCTACGTGGACGGCAGTTGCGAGGCGGACCTGCCGCTCGGGCCCGTGTTCGTAGAGATCTGCAGGGGTTTTGAGGTGCGCCCGTTGCGCACCATCGTCGACATCACTGCAAGCACGGACACTCTCACCTTTGAGCTCGATCGTGTGCTGCGCTGGCGCGAACAGGGATGGGTTAGCTCTGATACGCACGTCCATTTCCTAAGCCCGCAGACAGCGCTGCTTGAGGGCAAGGCGGAGGGTGTCAACGTGGTCAACTTGCTCGCCGCACAGTGGGGCGAGCTATTCACCAACGTCGCCGATTTCGACGGACGCACGACGTTCGGGGCAAAGGATTTCGGCGGCGACGGAGAATTCCTGGTTCGGGTCGGCACGGAGAACCGGATGCAGGTTCTGGGGCACATATCGCTGCTCGGCTATGAAGGTGAGATGATCAATCCGCTCTCTTGCGGCGGGTCCAACGAAGCTGCAATCGGCCATGTTCTGGAAGCGACCATGGCCGACTGGGCGGAGCGCTGCCGTCAGCAAGGGGGGCTGGTGGTAATGCCCCATGCGCCGAACCCGCAGGCGGAGCGTGCGGCCGACATTGTGCTCGGCCTTGTCGACGCCATCGAAATGATGTCGTTCAACCCGCGGACCGCGCAGCTCAGCGCATTTGGTCTCGCCGATTGGTATCGCTACCTCAACATCGGCTACCATCTGCCGCTGGTGGCGGGCTCCGACAAGATGGACGCGGCCGCGCTCCTCGGGGGCTCACGGACCTATGTGCGATTGGGCGAACGCGACTTCACGTATCGCAACTGGATGGATGCCGTACGCAGCGGGGACACGTTCATCACTGTCGGGCCTCTGGTTGAGATGACCGTTGAAGGACGTCGCCCTGGAGGCACGGTGTCCCTTCCCCGTTCAGGCGGCACCCTCACGATCGACTGGCGGATCGAATCGGTCAGCGTCCCGCCGGCGCGGGTGGAGCTCATATGTAACGGCACGGTCCTCGAGGAGGTTCGATGCGGAGGCTTGTCGTGCAAGGGGCAGCTCTCCCTGCCCATCAACGAGTCATGTTGGATCGCGCTGCGCGTTCGGGGCAGTGTCGCCGGACGCGAGGCCGACATTGCGGCGCACACCAGTGCGGTATATGTCAAAGTAGGCGGAATGCCCATCTTTGCCACCGCGGATGCAGTGTCGGTCCTTGCTCAAATCGAGGGATCGATCGCCTATATGGACACGCTCGCTCCCAAGTCCGACGAAGCGCGACACTCGCGGCTGCGAGCTGCCCTGGAACTTGCGCATCATCGCCTGCATCATAGATTGCACGAACTGGGCGCCAGCCACCACCATGCGCCCGTTCACTCCGTTCACGTTGAACGCGAGCATTGAGAAGTCTCTTGTGCCATTGACGATCGCGCAGGCGGCGCATCGCATGCTCAGCCACCTCTACTTACGGGCGAATAATGATAAGGGGCGAGCAGCTTGCGTCATCGGGTCCTGGGATGCGGACGCCAGCCTCCGGTTCTGAAATAGTTATCAGGACCGTGGCCCGGTCAATGATCTCGACTGCGCCCGCGACGGGCGGGACGGACGCTGGACCGCGGCGGGGCGCTCGATGAGCGCATGACCAGCCGGTACGGCAACACGACACTTCTCGGGACAGGACTTCCGGCAATGGCATTGATGAGATAATCGGCGGCTCCCCGGCCGATTTCTGCTGCCGGAACGCTGACTGTTGTGAGCGGCGGGTCCATTTGCGCCGCCAGCTCCACATCGTCAAATCCTGTGATGGAAAGCGTAGCCGGTACGGCCAGCCCCATCTTGCGAGCCTCTGCCATTGCACCGATGGCAAGCGTGTCGGTGGTGCAGATGACTGCTGTCGTGTCCGGATGATCGGTGAGGAGCTGACGAAGGGCGCTACGGCCCTGGGCAAGCGAATAATCGGCCTTGACGACCTGGCTCGGCTTGAGCGGGAGACCGGCGTCCGACAGCGCGCGCTGAATTCCCTCGAGCCTGGCGCGGGATCTGTCGTTGGACGCGGCGACAACGTTGGCAATCGCGCCAAAACGGACGTGTCCAAGCCTTAGCAGATACTCCGTCATCTCGCGGGTGGCGCTTTCGTTGTCGATTCCGATCGCGGGGATGCCGCCGCCGGCCTTGGCAACATAGGTGGTGATGACGGGTACGCCTGCCTGTTCGATCAGGCTCCTCAGCTCCCGTCCGTGGGAAGCTCCGACCAGCACGATTCCATCGATGCCGCGTTCAATGAGACTTTGCAGTTCCTGAAATTCACGCCGCTGGTCATATTGCGAATTCGCAATGAACAGCGTGTAGCCGCTTTCGCTGAGGCGGTTCTGGAGGGCTTCCACGCCTTCTGCAAAGATACCGAGCGCCAGTGTCGGAACGATGACGCCGACGGTCCGCATGCGTCCCGATTTCAATGCTCTGGCTGCGCTATCGCGCGTGTAGGCGAGGTCATTGATATGCCGCATGACCCTGTCGCGAAGCTCCGGCCGTACGATATCGGGGTGATTGAGAACCCGCGACACCGTCGCCGGCGACACATTCGCCTTCCGGGCAACGTCCTCGATCTTCACGCGCGGCTGCTGCCGGCCTTTGGGCGCGATTACAGGTTTCTTGTCCATTTGCGTTGGTCAACCAGGAGAAGGAGAGGGTCTCCCCTCAAAAGGGTTAAACCATCACGAGCGCTACCTTCTCAAGCCCTGTATGCGGGCCATCGGCGCTATTTTCTGCCCCTCTCATGCACAGATGGAGCGGGATGAAGCGAATCTCATTCGAAAGTTGGTAGATTCGCTTGACTCCGCTTCTCGCACAGCCTAAGTCTGAAATCGATTTCAGAAATCGAGAGCCAGCACCTCGATTTCAGGTAAAACCGAAAGCAAGGATGTATGGTCGATCTTTTGAAGGGCATTCGAGTCCTCAGCCTCAATCACTTTCTGATGGGTCCGGTCGGCGTGCAGTTTCTCGCCGACCTCGGTGCGGACGTGATCGCCGTGGAACCGCCCGGGGGGGCCTTTCAGAGGAAATGGGGCGGGGCGGACAAGCGGGTTGACGGCCAATCAATGTTGCTTCTGACGGGAAACCGCAACAAGCGCAGCCTCACGCTCGATCTGAAAAAACCCGAAGCCGTGGTCATCGCCAGGCAACTGATCGCCAAATCGGATGTGATCGCAGAGAACTTCCGCCCGGGTGTGCTCGACAAGCTTGGTCTCGGCTACGAGGATGCAAAGAAGATCAATCCGCAGATCATCTATGCCGCTGCCTCCGGCTACGGTCCTGACGGGCCCTATGTCGATCGCCCAGGCCAGGATCTCTTGATCCAGGCGCTATCAGGACTTGCGATGATCACCGGAAGTCGCGAGCAGGGGCCGCGGGCTGTCGGCGTTTCCGCCATCGATCATCACGGCGCCGCCTTGTTTGCGGCGGGGATCCTGGCTGCCTTGGTGCGGAAGGCGCGGACGGGGCAGGGCTGCCGCGTCGATGTTAGCCTGCTGTCGGCTGCGCTCGACCTGCAGATGGAATCTTTTACCTGCTACCTGAACGGCCAAAGGCCTGACGACGTCCGTCAGCCGGGCCCGGTGGCCGGCTGGTACTACGGTGCGCCTTACGGCATCTATGCGACACGCGATGGGCACATTGCGATCTCTTTGGGATCGCTGGAGGCGCTCTCAGGCGCGCTTGGCCTTCCGGCCGACCAGCGAATTCCTGACGAGGAGGCGTATCGCCGGCGGGACGAGGCCTCAGCCATGATTGCTGCCAACATCGCCAAACGCTCAACCATGGAATGCATCGTCCTGTTCGAGGCGCGTGGAATTTGGCACGCTGCGGTGAACGATTATGCCGACGTCGTTGCGGATCCGCAGATCGCGCATAACAAAAATTTTCAGGTCGTGACCGGCGCGACCGGAGCTCCCATCACCCTTGTCAGCCATCCCGTGCGCTACGACGGCGAGCAGCCGGACGTGCGTTTGCCGCCGCAAAAGCTCGGTGCGCAAACGGAAGAGATTCTGAAAGAGCTGGGCTATGACGCTAGGAAATTGAAGCATCTTTATGAAACCGGCGCCATCGGCGCTGCGGACTCGCATCACTAACGAACAACGAGGATTGTCGAAAGCAGCACGCTTACGTCGGAGGGTCATCGTGATTGGCATAAACTTGCACGCGGCTTTCCCTGCGGTGCTGCTGACGAGGCTTGCTACTCCGCAGAGATGCAGCCAAGCACGATTGGAAGTCTCGTGAACACCAACCGTTCGCGCCAGTCCAGGATCTGTTGGTAAAGAGCTTTAAGTTGCCGCCAGGGCAAAGCCGCGCGGCGAGTATTATGTTGGACCAGAAGCCATGTCGGAAAGCCAATATCTGCCCGCGCGCGAGCGTATGCTGAAGCGCATTGCCGAGACTCGGGACACCGCACGCTCGGGCTTGCCACACTGGGCGAGTGCCGCCGACGGAAAATGGACGTTTACCCCCGATGGTGATTGGACCGGCGGGGCATTTGTCGGTGAGCTTTGGCTCGCGCACCTCGCTGATCGCAGCCAGTTCCCAATCGAAGACGCGCGTGCTGCGCTAAGCCGAATGTTGCCGCGTGCCGAGCGGCTTACGGCCTTCAAGGGCTTCGGCTTCTATCATGCCGGCGCCCTCGGCAGCATCCTGTTCAAGGAAGAAAACGCCCGCGCGGTGGCTCTGACAGCAGCAAGATCGCTTCGTGATATGTTCGATCCACACCTCGGACTGATACCGTTGGGCAGGGATGCCGAGGAGGCGAGCGCAGTGGGAGCTTCCGAGAGCAGCATCGACTCGCTCCAGGCGACAGGCCTGCTCTATTGGGCCGCGGACGAGCTTTCCGATGCCCGGATGGAGGAGGTCGCCAATGCACATATGCGGCGCGTCCTGGAGATCCATGTGCGGCAGGACAATTCAGTTATCCAGTCTTCCACCCTTGATCACACCGGTAAGGTGCTCAGAACGCACACGCACAAGGGATATAGCGATATCAGCACCTGGGGCCGGGCGCAGGGATGGGCGATGCTCTACACCGCTCACGCCGCCATGGTCCGCCCCGACGAACCGCTATGGCGCGACTACGCCGTCCGCCTTCTTGACTGGTGGATCGACCATGTCCCCGCGGATCTCATTGCCTTCTGGGATTTCGACGATCCGGCGATCCCCAACACCAGCAGGGATACTGCGGCCACTGCTATCGCTGCCGCCGCGGCGCTGCGCCTCGCATCCGCACTTGGTCCTGAGGGGGGCGCCAAATATAGATTATTTGCGGAGCGCACAGTTACTCAACTGAGCTCGAAATACCTGACACCGACTGCTCCCGATGACCCGCGCCCGCCTGGAATGCTCACCGGCGGCTGCTTCACCCGAAAGGCGATCGTGCGCGATATCGATGCGGCCCAGAACGTCGAGCTGATTTTCGGAAGCTACTTCCTGTTTGAATGCCTTGCCATCCTGACGGATCTGGTGCCGCCTGGCTGGATCTAGAGGCGCGAAAGGCTTCCAACGCGAACAAAGCCTCCAACCAATCTTGTTTGTGACGCCACGCCAGTCAATCTGTCCAAACAGTCCGACGGCATCGGCTCCACTCCTTGGATATTCGCGATGGGCTGATCGAGTTAGACAGCAACTGACTGCCTCCTGTCTGGAATCCTCTACATGAGAAATGCGAAACCCCCCATCTATCGCGGCTTGTTCCCGGTCGCTCCGACGCCGTTTACGGAATCTGGAGATCTCGATCTCGAAGGGCAGCGGCGCGTGCTCGATTGCATGATCGACCAAGGCGTGGACGGGATCTGCATTCTGGCCAACTATTCCGAGCAGTTCCTGCTGTCTGATCAGGAACGTGACCTTCTGGTCGATCTCTGCCTCTCGCATGTCGCGGGCCGCAAGCCCGTCATGGTGACCTGCAGCCATTTCAGCACGCAGATTGCGGTGCAACGCGCCCGCTATGCGGCCGAACGTGGCGCAAGCCTCCTCATGCTGATGCCGCCTTATCATGGTCCAAGCCTCAAGGCGGATGAAGGCGCCATGATCGGGCATTTCGGCCGGGTCGCGGACGCCGCCGGGATTCCAATTATGGTCCAGGACGCGCCGCTCTCCGGCGTTACATTGACGGTCCCGTTTCTCGTCCGGCTCGCTTGCGAGGTGCCGCTCGCCAGATATTTCAAGATCGAGGTGCCGTTTGCGGCTGCCAAGCTCCGCAGTCTGATCGAGCTCGGCGGTGAGGTCATCATTGGTCCTTTTGACGGGGAGGAAGCCATCACCATGATGGCGGACCTCGATGCCGGTGCGAGCGGAACAATGTCGAGCGCGCTGTTGCCCGATTTGCTCCGCCCCGTGCTCGATCATCACAAAGGGGGCAGCAGGCAGGAAGCCGCTCTTGCATATGCAAGGGTGCTGCCGCTCATCAATTTCGAAAACCGCCAGTGCGGCCTGCGCGCCACCAAGAGCGTAATGGCTGAAGGCGGCGTGATCAAATGCGAAGCCGTGCGGCATCCGCTCGAGCAGATCCATCCGGCGACGAGAGCTGGATTGATCGAGCTTGCGCGTGAGCTCAACCCGCTGTCTCTTCGCTGGGGACATTGAGATGCGGGCATGATGCGCCGAGAACAAGCCACGCAGGCAGAACCTGTGTACCCCAAGATCAGGATGTTCATTGCCGGCGAGTGGACGGAAGGGGGTTCGGATCGCTCGGAAAAAATCCTCAATCCCGCAACCGGCCAGCCGATTGGCGAAACTCCTTATGCGTCTCGTGGCGATCTCGATCGTGCGATCATGGCCGCTCAGGAGGGATTTGAGATTTGGCGAAAGGTTTCGGCCTTTGACCGATACAGGACGATGCGCAAGGCCGCCGATCTCATACGCTCGCGCGCAGCCGGCATCGCATTGATCATGACGCTCGAACAGGGTAAGCCGCTCACCGAGTCGAGTGCTGAATCGCTCCTTGCTGCCGATATCATCGACTGGCTCTCCGAAGAAGGGCGGCGCGCCTATGGACGGATCGTCCCGGCGCGCTTTGGCAATGTTGTCCAGCTCGTGACCAAGGAGCCGGTCGGGCCGGTTGCCGCATTTACGCCCTGGAATTTTCCGATCAACCAGGCCGTGCGGAAGATCTCCGCCAGCCTTGCAGCCGGCTGCTCCATCATCGTCAAGGGACCTGAAGAGACGCCAGCGAGCTGCATGGCGCTGGTGCGCAGTTTCGCGGATGCTGGCTTGCCTGCGGGCGTGATCAATCTCGTCTTCGGGGTGCCATCCGAAGTTTCAGATTATCTCATACGCCATCCTATCATCCGGAAAGTCTCCTTCACCGGTTCGACCGTGGTCGGAAAGCATCTCGCAGCCCTTGCCGGCGCCCATATGAAGCGCACCACCATGGAGCTCGGCGGGCACGCGCCTGCCATCGTTTTCCCGGATGCCGACGTCGAGAAAGCCGCAAGAATCTTGTCGGCGAACAAGTTCCGCAATGCGGGCCAAGTCTGCGTCTCGCCGACGCGGTTTCTGGTGCATGACAGTATCTATGAAGATTTCGTCAAGAGGTTCGTTGCCGAGGCCAGCGCGATCAAGGTTGGCAATGGCCTTGAAAGAGATAGCCGGATGGGGCCGCTCGCCAATTCGCGCCGGGTCGATGCAATGGAGACCCTCGTCGCGGACGCTCTCGATTGCGGCGCCCAGTTGCGCATCGGCGGCAAGCGTATCGGCAATACGGGGTACTTCTTCGAGCCGACGGTCCTGACCGATGTTCCACCTCAAGCGCGCATCATGAATGAAGAGCCGTTCGGCCCTGTCGCGCCGATTGCGCGGTTTAAAACCTATGACGAGGTTGTGGCGGAGGCCAATCGACTGCCTTACGGGCTCGCCGCCTACGCCTACACGCGATCCGCCGCAACGATGGCCGCGATCGGGGCCGATCTCCAATGCGGGATGGTATCGATCAATCATCATGGCCTTGGGCTTCCCGAAGTGCCCTTCGGAGGAACGAAGGAGTCAGGCTTCGGTTCGGAAGGTGGCCTCGAGGCAATCGAGGGCTATCTCGACACCAAATTCGTGAGCCAGGCGAGCTAGAACCGGAATACCAGATACCAAACCGGAGCAGAACGACTTCGTTAGTGCCGCCGGATCGCTTCAAGCGCTCCGCCCTTCTCCGCTGGCAGACCGGTACGTCTGCCTCTCCCCAGACTTGAGCCGCTGTCGGAGAAATCCGGCAGCGGTCCTTTTCTTTGCTGGACCGACACCTTCTTGTTCTTTCAGGCGAGAGCAGAAATGAGATACGTTGTCCGCAGATCAGCGCGGACGGATAACAGCTGCGTGTGCCAAAGCCCTCAAGTATCCGCGCCAATGATGAGGCCGCGAGCACCACGAATATTGGTGCGGTCCAGCATGACCATCGCCTGGAATTTCTCGGCGATGACCATCTCACGCGCAGAAGCGCGCAGATGCGAGCAGGAAGATCGTGGAGAACCGACAGGTCCATGTCCAGTAGACCCGATTCGACCGCATCACCAAAGGCGAAATCGATAATGATTCGGGCCTTGGCAGTATCGACCAACGCGTCGGTGATGCGCAGGCCGCCATACTCAGTTTCCTCGCGAATGCGATTGACCTTGACGCTGTTTGGATCGAACTCCACCCCATCGTATAAGAAACGCCGCTGACTTCTTTGAAGATGCGGACCATCTCGTCCTAGTCATCGCTCTCGATGCCCAGGAAGTCGAGGGGCACCAGGGACTCGTGGAAAAATGGCCCGCTTGGAACCACACCAAGCGTCTACGATCGGGCCAAATGTGGGAGGGTCAGTTCACCTTTGCCTGCGACAACTGAGAGGTTGAGTTCCTGCGCGGCAGCATCCAGGACCGGCACGGAAACGGCACTCTCGCGCGCTAGGCGCACAGCACACTCGATGTCCTTTGCAGCATTTGCAATCGAGATTGCCAGTGCATCTGGTTTCTCTCCCAACAAAAAGGCGGCGAAGGCTTGGAATATTCCACTGTTCGTAGAGCCCCGACTGACCAAAGAGCGCAGTGTCACAAGATCTATCTGAAGACTATCCGCGAATTGGCAGACCTCAGCGGCGACCGCAGCGATGCCCATAGTCATGCTGTTGTAAACAAGCTTGAGCTTGTGGCCGTGTCCGACATCTCCAACATGCATAACGGTCTCGCAAAACGCAGCAAGAATGCGTTCAGCAACGGGAAAGAGTGTTGCATCCGATCCAACCATCGCATTGAGAAGGCCGAGCTCTGCTTGCTCGGGGCTTCGTGTTACTGGAGCATCAATGAAGCTAAGACCTCGTCTTTCCGCCGTTTTGGCCAATGCAATGGTCGATGCGGGATACGAGGTCGTACAATCAATTATCAAACCTCCTCGGCACATGTTAACAAACAGTCCATCGTGATCGAGGCACACCGTCTCAACTTCGCGGCTGGACGGTAATGACAACACCACCACACTTACATGCTGCGCCAACTCAGCGATCGACGCATGCTCGCGGGCCCCTGCACCCATCAGGCGATCAGCACCGAACCGGTTCTTGTTGACTTTGATGTGGAGTTCGTTTTGCTGACGCAGCAGGCTGATCCCTATACCTGTTCCCATGCGCCCCGCTCCGATAAGCCCTATGCTCTGCTTGATCGTTTTGGGAGCCGCGTTCGCTGACGATCCCTTGCTCATGATTTAGTATTCCGAAAGAAGCCATGGCTTTGTAGGATCGGCAACAGCTCGTGATGGTTGTTGATGGTGTAATCTGGACGCGCAGCTTGCAGGCGCGAGGTCGAAACAAATCCTCCGGTAATGGATATGCTTGTCAGCCCGAGACTGCGTGCAATATCAGTCTCGACGGGCATATCGCCGACGATGAAGGTTGACGACGGCTTCAGGTTGTGCCTGTTCATATAAAGGCGAAGCCGCTCTCCTTTGCTTATCGATTTGTATTGCGTGGCGCGGCTTTCAAAGGCGAGCACGTCGGTGACGTAGTCATCCACTCCAAGTCTCCTCAGCTGAAACTGTAGAGGCGCGACTATGTGGTTGCTGAGGATGATGAGTAGAGCAGATTCTCGGCGGGCTAACGCGAGCACTCTGCGCGCCCCCTCACGTAAATCGGCTTTATCCGCAAGAGGCTCGTACGTGTCGTGAAACAGTGCGCCTTCGTCACGCTCCACCGCCTCAACCTCCTCCTGCGACATTCCGAGGCTACGATAGAGACGATCGAGGGGAACATCACAATGCTCTCGAAAGGTGTTTATATCGATGCTCGGACGACCAAAGCGGTCCAAAATTACATTGGTCGTTTCGAGCAGCGCGTATGTGTCATCGAGCAGTGTTCCGTTCCAGTCAAATACGAGAGCGGGCATCATGATGCTGACCTCAGACGGGGATTGACAGGAAGAGCGGCCAGCAAAGCTTTCAAGTTTCTGTCCGCGCGCTGACGTCCAGCGGGGGTCGGCATCTCCAACGTGAAGGGCGACAAATCGATGCCCTCTAGCCTGTTGGCCAATATGGGTACAAGGGCACGGAAGGGCAGATAAGTGATGGTGGCTGCTTGGATTGCCGTCGCAATGTTGCTTTCAATAATTTTGAGGGCTGGCGGATCCATCCTGTGGAAGCGAAGACTCTGGGCGCGTAGTTCGGGCGGCAGTCGCTTCAACGCCTGCCAGAATGCGAGCTCATCTAGCGTATCAATACCCATGCCGTAGTAGTGTGGAGCAACTATAGGCGGCGAACCAATTGCCCAATGTACGGCTTCGGCTCCAGCGGCAAGGAGCATCGTTGTGACGGCTTGGCTGGTATCACCTCGAATGAGGGCCTCATCGACAACTATGATGGTCCGTTTAGCGACGGCAGATTCCGACACGAGATACTTCTGAGCAATGCGAGATTGTCGGGCCTTGGGTCTGCCCAGGAGCGTTCGCTCAAGAAATTGCGTTGCCACTACGTCACTACGCTCGGCGAGCACGCCCTGTTCGGCGAGAGAGTCAAACAGACCATCGGCGTACGGCCCCCCAGTCTTTGGCATGGAGGACACGATTGGCGGCATCAAGAGTGGGTCTGCTTGGACTCGCTCCGCAACGATTCTCCCCAAGGCCAGCCCGATGTTGTGACGGGTCTGGCGATGTGAATGGCCCTCAACCGATGTGTTCGGACTTCCCAAATAGAGAGTTTCGTAGGCGCAGAGTTTGGCCTTACATCCTCGGCTGTTCAGGATATGGTCAACGCTGCGGCCGGACTTGGCGTCCACGCGCCGTATGCTCCCAGGCAAGAGCTGCTGGGTCTCACCTTTCAAGCCAGCGAAGGCACAATTTTCGGAAGCAAAGAGCAACAATCCATTGCTTGCCCGCATAGTCTCCAACGGTCGCATACCGCTTCGATTGCGATATGCAACAAGATCACCGTTCATATCTAGCAAAAGCGCGGAAATGGCACCATCGATACGATCATCAAGCTCGCGAAAGATAGCTTCGTAGTCTGCGGGCAAGCCGTGACGCCAATATTCTCGTTCGCAAGATCGTTCGATCCACCTCAGCAAGAGCTCGGCGTCTGTGTTGGTATCTATCAGTGGTCCCTGAGCGAGCAATTCGCTCCTGAGTTCATGAGCGTTCACCAAGGCGCCGTCCAGAGAAATTGCAAAATAGCGGCTGGGAATTGACTGCACATCGCCGTCATCCCCACCTCCGCTGCGGATCTGCGCGATTGCAACATGAGGCCGAAAGCGCGGGTCCTGTTCGATTCCGTCGATGCGCACTGAATTATCGTTCGATTGAATCGCCCTTGCATATCGGATCCCACGCTCTTGCATGAAAGCATAGACCGCGACACCTGCTTGCCCACGGAGTGCAAGCGTCGGAATCATTTTCTTCAGCTGATCAACAACACGCGACCATGGTTCGCTTGAAGCGCAGAGAAACGCACCGGCGACACCGGACATATAGTCACCCACTTCTTAAGAAGCCGATCTGGCGGGGCGCCTCGCATGGCTATATGAAGGCGGAAGTTCGCTTCATCCTTAAGCAAGCGTCGTACCACTCCTTTGAAAATACTGGCTGGCACTTCTAGAGCGAGGAAAATTGGAACACGAGCCACTCTAGCCA
>NZ_JADFUE010000067.1:0-31821 GCF_054967145.1 Bradyrhizobium sp. UFLA06-24 | reverse complement strand
ACATAGAGAGTACCGATCGCGATGATCGCGAGGGCCAAGACCGATCCAATTCCGAGCGCGAACACATGCATGATGATCTCCTATCCTATCGTTGACATATTATCTAGCGTCGCTAGATATATAGTCTAACGTTGCTAGATCGTCAAGCGTCGTCCAGTATGGGCGCCGGGAGGGCCGAAGGTTTGGGCATCGCGGAACGGAAGGGCAGGGAGCGGGCCGAGCGCGAGCAGCGCATCGTGACGACGGCACGCCTGATCGCGGAGCGCGAGGGATGGGACGCGGTGACGATCCGGCGTCTCGCCGACGAAATCGAATACAGCCAGCCGGTGCTGTATTCGCATTTCAAGAGCAGGGATGCGATCGTTGCAGCGGTCGCCCTCGAGGGCTTCAGGGAGATCGCGGCCGCGCTTCGGCGGGCGGCAAGCGGATCGACGGGGCGGAATGCCCTCAAGCGCGTCGCCACCGCCTATCTCGCCTTCGGGCTCAGCCGCCCTGCGCTCTACCAGGCCATGTTCGTGCTGCCGACCGAGTTGCGCTTCGCCGAAGCCGGAAGCCGGCCGGAGCTGCAGGCGGCCTTCGAGGCGCTTGCGGCGGTCGTAACCCCGTTTTGCAGCGACGTCGCCGTGGTGACCGAAAGCTTCTGGGCCGCGCTTCACGGGCTCACCGAGCTCGAACGTTCCGGCCGCATCAGGCCCGCGGCGCGTGACGAGCGCATCGCATTCGTCGTGCGGACGATCGCGGATTCCGGATCCGCCCACGTCGCCAAGCGCAGCCGGTGATCCGGCGTCATCTCATCGCAAAATCGGCCGCTGTCTCCGCGTGAATGGCAGTGGTGTCGAACGTCTCGACCGTCGTGTCCGCAGCCCCCACCAGCATGGTGATCTCGGTGCAGCCGAGAATGATGCAGTCCGCGCCGCGCCCGACCAATGCGGTCATCACCTCCCGATAGCGGCGGCGCGAGGGCGCGGCGACGACGCCGAGGCACAGCTCGTCATAGATGATGCGGTTCACGTCGGCCCGCTCCTCGGCCGTGGGAACGAGGACATCGAGATCTTGCGCGCGCAGGCGGTCCGTGTAGAAATTCTGCTCCATCGTGAAGATGGTGCCGAGCAGCCCGACACGCCTGTATCCTCTCGCCCTGATGCGCTCGGCCGTCGCGTCGCCGATGTCGATGAAGGGAACGGTCAGCTTCGCCACGATATCGGGGGCCAGCTTGTGCATCGTGTTGGTGCACAGCACGATCGCGCGCGCGCCGGCGCGCTCGAGCCGCTGCGCCACCTCGGCAAGACTCGCCCCTGCCTCAGCCCAGCGGCCGGCATATTGCATCTCCTTGATCTCCTGGAAATCGTAGGAGTACATCAGCAGCGGGGCCGAATGCAGCTTGCCCATGCGATCCCGAACGCGTTCGTTGATGAGCTTGTAGTAGAGCGCGGTGCTCTCCCAACTCATGCCGCCGATCAGGCCGATCGTTTGCATCCCAGCGTCTCCGGCAAATGGTGCGAGGGGATCGTAGCGGAAGCCGTCGAGGCTCGCCATGCGCGCCGGTTGACGCAGCCACGCTCCAACGCTAAATGGCCCTGTCGGAAAAGGCAGACTTGGTCTGGTAAGCCCAAGTCCTTTCGGTAACGAAAGCTCTGGTCTTTGGCCTCGCGCCGGAGATCCCCACGACGAACAACGGTCGCCGCAGAGGCGATCCATGGTTCGTCCGTGAGGTTCTCAGGTTCGGGAAACGCTCCGGTCGAACATCGACAGTCGACAACGGAGCAAATCATGCAGCATCCCGACACATTCCTTTATGACGTCATCATTGCCGGCGCGGGCCCCGTCGGCCTGTTCCTGGCCTGCGAGCTCAGGCTGGCAGGCTGTTCGGTGCTGGTGCTGGAAAAGGCGCAAGACCCGCATTCGCCGCTCAAAAGCCTGCCGTTCGGGCTGCGTGGACTTTCCGTGCCGAGCGTCGAGAGCCTGGATCGCCGCGACCTGCTCGGCGATCTCACGCACCGCGCAGCCGGCCGTGACACGCCGGCGGCCGCGCATTGGATGCAGCGGCAGCGCCGCCCGGGCGGCCATTTCGCCGGCATCCAGTTCTTCCATGATCGGATCGACAGCTCGCAATGGCGCTATCGCCTGCCCGGCCCGATCGGCAGCCTTGCGGCCGACATGGCGAGCATCGAGGCGGTCTTCGCCGTCCGCGCCGCAGAGCTGGGCGTTGCGATCCGGCGCGGCTGCGGCGTCGAGTCCTTCACGCAATCGGACGACGGCGTCACCGTGGAAACAACCGGTGCAACGGCCCGGGGCCGCTGGCTGGTCGGCTGCGACGGCGGACGCAGCCTGGTGCGAAAGGCTGCCGGCATCGGTTTTGCCGGCACCGATCCGGAATTCACCGGCTATTCCGCAGAGGTCGAGCTGGCCGATCCGGCCGCGCTCATGCCGGGCCGGCACTACACCGCGTCGGGCATGTACACCTATGCAGCGCCCGGCACGATCGCGATGGTCGATTTCGACGGCGGTGCCGCCCACCGCACCGAGCCGAACCGCGAGCGGATCGAGGCGGTCCTGCGCAAGATCTCGGGCATCGATGTGAAGGTGACGAGGCTTGCGCTCGCCACCACCTGGACCGATCGCGCCTGTCAGGCAAGCTGCTATCGCAAGGGCCGCGTGCTGCTGGCGGGCGATGCCGCGCACATCCATTCGCCGCTGGGAGGCCAGGGCCTCAACCTCGGTCTTGGCGATGCGATGAACCTCGGCTGGAAACTCGCCGCAACCATTCGCGGCGACGCACCGGCCGGGCTGCTCGACAGTTACGCGGACGAGCGGCAGCCGGTGGGAGCACGGATCCTCGACTGGTCGCGCGCCCAGGTCGCACTCATGCGTCCGAGCAGGAGTTCGCGTGCTCTCGAAGCGATCGTCCGCGATCTCATCGACACGCGCGACGGCGCCACCTATTTCGCCGAGCGCGTCTTGGGTGTCTTGCAGCGCTACGATCTCGGCGCTTCCCATCCATTGGTCGGCCGCAGCGTGCCCGACTTCGCCCTCGATGATGGAACGCGACCCGCCGCTCTGCTCAGGACAGGACAAGGGCTGTTGCTCAACTTCGAAGCCCGCCCGTCGCTCGATATCCTTGCGCGCCGCTGGCGCGGGCGGATCAACCATGTCGCAAGCGATGCCGGGGACCGACTGGGCCTGACCGCCCTGCTCGTGCGGCCCGACGGCATCGTGAGTTGGGTCAGCGAGGGGACGCCGGACGTTGAGGACACGTCCCGGGCCGCTCGGCGATGGTTCGGTGAACCAGAGTGAGGCGTTAGGCATGACCTCCATCGAACCCGAAGCGAGATCGACGACACTATCTCTGCACAGTGAACGCTCTCGCCCGTCCCAGGGGCGACACGGGGAGCATCTTGCATGCGGCAACGGAACTGGCGATTGATTGCGGTGGGCACGGTGCTGCTGGTGCTGGCCGTGCTGTTCTTCCTCTCGATGCGCGACATGACGGCGTGGTCCAATGATCCCATCGCCTTGATGCGCGCGGTCGGAGAGGTGTCCGGCGGCGTCGGCGGCATCAGCCTCGTCATGATCGTGTTCGGCCTGATCGGCCGCAAGGCACCGGCCTGACAAGGCGACGCTGCGGACGGCCTGATCACGGCGGCATCACGGCTCCGCCATGACCGGAATAACAGGTCTTCCGCACCAATCTGAATGTCGGAACCGCCCATCATGCGCGGAATGGCATTTGGAGGCCGCGATGATCATTTCGAAGCTCCTGGTTGCGCTCGCGCTCGCATCGACGATCGGCGCCGCGGCGGCGCAATCCTTCCAACCGGCGGTCGCCGGAAAGGAAACGACCACAAAGCCCTGGACGGCCCCGGTTGGCCACCGCCAGCCTCACGCGGCCGACATCCCCTCAACGACAATGGGACCGCGCGATCTCCTCGATCAGGAGGATGCCAATGTGGACCGCAAGATCAGCGGCATCTGCCGAGGGTGCTGATCGTCACTCAAGCTACCGTGGGTCCGACAGGAATCGGCGTTAACGACGTTTAACGGTTCCAGCTTCCGCGAACATCGCTTCGAAGTTTCTTAAATCTTGCTGGGTAGCTCTTCCGGGTCGAAGCGATCCGGGGAAACACATGGGTAAGCGGGCCAAACGCAGAAAGACGGAGACGTTCGCGCTGCCGATGGCCGCGAGAGTTGGCATTGGCGCCGTGGCCGTCGCCGCGTTGGGATATGGTTTGCTGTCCCGCCCCGCCACCGTTCAGCCGACGCAGAAGCCTGCCGCGCACCAGGCGATGGCGTCCTCGTCGCCGGTTTACGTGGCAGCTCCCGTTCATGCATCAGTGCCAGTTCCGGCTCCAAGTCCGGCTCCGGCGCCCCTGGTCGAACCGCCAAAGGCCGTTGAGGGTCCCGGCGCATTTGTTCGGCAGGTGGTGGACTATACCAGTCACCAGGCGCCGGGCACGGTGATCATCGACACCAAGAACACGTTGCTCTATCTCGTCCTGAACGACACACAGGCGATGCGCTACGGCATCGGTGTCGGTCGCGAAGGTTTCACATGGTCCGGTGAGCAGACCGTGGCCCGCAAGACGGAATGGCCGGATTGGCGTCCGCCTGCGGAGATGCTGGTGCGTCAGCCCTATCTGCCCCGGTTCATGGCAGGCGGTCCGACCAATCCGCTCGGTGCCCGCGCGATGTATCTGGGCGAGACCGAATACAGAATTCACGGCACCAACAAGCCCGATACGATCGGAAAGCGGGTGTCCTCCGGCTGTATCCGGCTCACCAATGAGGACGTGACGGACCTTTACGAGCGGGTGAAGGTCGGAGCGAAGGTGATCGTGCTTCCCACGACCGCTGCCCGCCGGCCGTCCGACACCGCCTCGCGATCGCCGGACCCGGCATCGCCGCCGAACCGGCCCTCGGCGGCCAACGCGCAGATGCTGTCATCCGGAGCGAAGGTCGCCGAAGCCCAGTAACTCAGGCGCCCTGTCGTCGGGCCGACTTACGACGCCTTCTGCTTCGCTTCCACATATCGCGCAAAATTGTCGAGGATCGCCTGCCAGCCGCCTTGCTGCTGCTCGACCGAGTAAGTCGATTCAGCATCGAAGACGACGCGGACGGTGATGCCTTTAGCCGCGGGCACGAACTCGACTTCGGCCTTGCGATCTCCGAACGCATATTCGATCAGCTTGTGCTCGACGATCGTGGTGTAGGTGCCGGCGAAGTCGAACCCCATGCTGCCGTCCTTGGCCTCCATGCGCGAGGAGAAGACGCCGCCTTCGCGCAGATCGACCGTCGCTTTGGTCGTGTGCCAGTCGTCCGACGCCGCGTTCCACTTCACGATGTCGGCAGGCGTCGTATAGGCGCGCCAGATCTGGTCGATCGGGGCTGCGACGCTGGTTTCGACGGTGATCCTCATGGGTATTGCTCCAGTTCGATACTAACGGCTCGTGGTGACGACATCACGCCGCGCGTGCGGGGTTCCTATCCGGCACATCTGCGACGTGTCCACCCAAGGACGATCGAGACCGGTCGGCGCCGACATGGTCGGGCCGTCAATGGGCAATTATTTTTGGAAAGGCGTCACCAACGCGTTTAGGTGACCCCGTGGAGTCATGGGGACGCGAGGAGCCGCTTGACGTGATCTGACCGACCCGCTCGCGCTCTCTGATCACGTGAAGAAGCCGCTGAGCCTGTCAACCACGAGATCCGGCGCCTCTTCGGGCAGATAATGTCCGCAAGGCAGGCTCTCGCCGCGCACATCCACTGCCTTTTCACGCCACGTCGCACGCACGTCGTAGCTTGATCCGACGACGCCCTTCTCACCCCAGAGCAGGAGCAAGGGGCAACCGATCCGCTTGTCCGAATCGGCCGCATCGTGGATCAGGTCGATACCGGCGGCAGCCCGGTAATCCTCGCAGACGGCGTGCAGCGTCTCGCGCGTATAGCAACGGCGGTATTCCTCGAACGCAAGCGGATCAATCGCGCCCGGCGTCTTGTTCTGCTTGTTGATGTGCGCCTGGAGATAGAAGTCGAGATTGTTGCCGATCAGCGTTTCCGGCAGCGGCGCCGGCTGGCTCAGGAAGAACCACCACATGTAGCGCATCGCGAAATCCTTGTTCGCCTTTGCATACATCGTCGCGGTCGGCGCGATATCCAGCAGTGCGGCCCTGGTCACGGCGTTGGGATAATCCAGCAGCAAGCGGTGCAGGACGCGCCCGCCGCGGTCGTGACCGGCTGCAAAAAAACGCTCGAAGCCGAGTGAACGCATCACCTCGACCTGGTCACGCGCCATCTCGCGCTTGGAATAGGCGATGCTGTCCTTGCCGCCGTCAGGCTTGCTGGAATCACCGTAGCCCCTGAGGTCGGTCAGCACGACCGTGAACCGCTCGGCAAGCTTCGGCGCAACTTTGTGCCAGCATACCAGTGTTTGCGGATGGCCGTGCAGCAGCAGGAGCGGCGCGCCCTCGCCTTTCACGAACGTATTGATCTCCGCGCCTGATGTCTCGATGCGGCTGTGACGAAAGCCCGGCAAAAGTTTTTCAATCCGGTCGGTAGGCATGGCCATCTTCTCCTCGGCGAACGCAGGCAAATCCAGCATGACCGAACCGATCGCGCCCGTGGTGGTCGCCGCCATCGCCATCAGGCGCCGCCGCGACAGCCTCGGATCGGACGGACGTTCTGCTTGCTCACGAACGGACATGTTCGCCCTCCCAAAGCGGATTGATTGCTCCGAAGGTGCCGGCCCGGGTGACGAAAATCCAATGTCGGGTCAAAATATGATTATGCATGATTTGCATAAACGTCCGCGAGGGCCTGACGCATCCCCCCGACGCCTCGATCAACGCCTTGATTATAGGCAGGCGAACGCCCGATCGCGTGGCGTGCTGCCAGGCGCGAAGATGGCTCCAAGATCCTGCCCATGGCGGTCAGGCAAGGTTGGCGATAAGAATACGGCTGACCGGATACTGGAATCGAAACCATGGCCTTCTGGACCGCGGGCGCAGTCGGATTGATGATCTCCTATCTCCTTGGCTCGATCCCGACGGGCTATCTGGCAGGAAAACTGCTTCAAGGAATCGACATCCGCGAGCACGGCTCCATGTCGACCGGGGCGACGAATGTGTTGCGGACGCTCGGCAAATGGCCTGCGTTGGCGGTGCTGGTCATCGATGTGCTGAAGGGCGCGGCTGCCGTCCTCGTCGCCCGCTGGTTTTGTCCCTGGCTCGCGAGCCAGCTATCGCCGACGCCGCCGACAGCGGCCGAATTGCAAGTCTGGGTGCCATGGATGGTGTGCCTCGCCGGCATTGCCGCGCTGCTCGGCCATGGACGCTCGATCTGGCTGAATTTTACGGGCGGCAAATCGGCGGCGACCGGGCTCGGCGTGGTGCTGGCGATGTCATGGCCGGTGGGGCTGGGGACGGCGGCTGTGTTCGGGCTCGTGCTGGCGATCAGGCGCATCGTCTCGCTCAGCTCGATGCTCGCGGCGATGACGGCCGTCGTTCTCGTCTTCGGCTTGGCGCACCCGCTGCCGTATCGGCTGCTGGTGATTGCAGGCGGCCTCTACGTGATCATGCGCCACCGCGCCAATATCGGCCGTCTGCTGGCGGGCACGGAGCCCCGGCTGGGACAGAGCAGCCCGCAGCTTGATTCAACGCCTTAAACAGCCTCCAGCGCCGGCAGGCCGGGCGGAGCCTTGCGCATGTTCGAGGCCTGCTCATAGGCGTAAGCCAGACGCAGCAGCTTGTGCTCGCTCCAGGCTCTCCCTGCGAAGGTGACGCCGAGCGGATAGTCCGGCGTGTCCTTGCCATCGACCCCGGAGACGAGGCCACACGGCACCATGACACTGGGATAGCCTGCTTTGGCTGCAATCGCTGCGCCCATCGCGCCGGGGAACAGGACGGCATCCAGCTTGTGCCGATTCATGTAGGCGTCCATGCCGTGCGTTCTGGCCGCGAGCAAATCCATAGCGCGTGCGGATTTGTATTCGCGCTCACTTAGGTTCCCTTTCGTGAGGTCGGCGGCGAGAAACAGATCCTGGCCGAAACGTAATGCATCTTTCGCATTCGCCGCATTGAAGGCGATGATGTCGGTCATCGTCTTGACATCGGTGTGGGTAGCCCAATCCTTGAGATAAAGATTGAGACCGTATTTCAGCTCGTAGAGAAACACGATCGGCGCGCCGGTCGGGTTGCCCTTGTTCTTGCTCAGCGGATTGCGGTTGAGTACCGCCATGCCGGTGCCCGGCCCGGCAAGCCAACCACGCGTCGGCATGTTGGCGCGCACGATGACGGCGCCCAGATGCTCCAGCACCTCGATGACGCGGGCCATCAGCCTGGCCCCGTCGGGTGACAGCTTCCCGTAGTAGCAGTCGTTCAGCCGATCGGCGGGATCGCTCGGCACGCCGATGCGCACCCCCTTCATTGCATCGCGTGCAAGATCGGCCGTGTAATCGGCCGGCCGGTGCTGCCGCTCCGTCGCGGGGTCGCGCGGATCCTTCGCCGCCAGCACGTTGAGCAGCAGCGCGGCGTCGCGGACGCTCCGCGTCATCGGCCCCGCGGTGTCCTGACTGTGCGCGATCGGCACGATGCCGGCACGGCTGATCAGCCCGACCGTCGGCTTTACGGTGACGAGGCCATTCCGGCTGGCCGGATGCAGCAGTGAGCCCGAGGTCTCCGTGCCGATCGAGGCCGCACACAGGCCGGCTGCTACGGCCACGGCCGAACCCGAGCTCGATCCGCCTGGGTCCACGATCGGGATGCCGCGATCGTCGACCAGATCAGGCACGAAAGGATTCTTCACCTGACCGCCCAGCGACGAGTACCCCGAGGGCATCTCGATCGCGAGGATGTTGGCGAACTCGGTCAAGTTCGCCTTGCCGAGGATCACCGCGCCAGCCTTGCGCAGCAGCTTGATGACAGTGGCCTCGCGCCTCGCACGCGCGCCTTCCAGCGCCAGCGAGCCGGCCGTGGTCGGCTGCTTGTCCGACGTCGCGATGTCACCAGAATGGGCACGCCCGCCAGCGGGCGACCGGCCGATGGCTTCGTGCCGTCGAGCTTGCCAGCGATCGCGAGCGCATCCGGATTGAGCGCGCGGACGGAGTTCAGCATCGGCCCGCCGCGGTCATAGGCCGCGATGCGCGCCAGATAGGCCTTGGTCAGCGCGGTTGCGGTGACGCGCCCGCCGGCGAGAGCGTCGATGATGTCGCTCATCGACGCATCCGCGAGCTGCAGCTCGGCTGGCCCCGTCGCATTGCGGGCTGACTTCTTCACGACGCGCCCCTCGGACGGAGATATGCTATCAAAGGTAGCATTGATCCCGATGGCGCGACAAGCTGATCAGGAGCGACGGATGGACTGCACGATCCGGGCCGCGCTTGCCGACGACGCTGCCGACATGGACTATGGCGCACCATCATCATGGAACGCGCGCTCGATGTGCCCGCGCAGGACCGTTCGCGGACGCTTGATTGGGTTTGTGAAATAGACCACCATCGCCTCACTCTACCGCTCACGGCAGAATGGGCGAGGAAACATGGACGGAATCGCCGGAATTGATCTCGTCGCGCGGGCGCAGGCCGTCGCGCCGCTGGTTGCACGCGAGGCCGACGAGATCGAGCGGACGCGGCGGCTGACGCCTGTTGTCGTGGGCGCACTGATCGAAAACGGGCTCTACCGCGCGCTGCTGCCGCGCAGCCTTGGCGGATCGGAAGCGCCGCCGGAAATCTTCATGCAGATGCTGGAGGAGATCGCAAAGGCCGATGCGTCGACGGCCTGGTGTCTCGGCCAATGCAGCGTCTGCGCGATGATCGCGGCCGCGCTCGACCACGATACCGCACGCGAGATCTTCAACACCGCGCCCGGCATCCTCGCCTGGGGCGCGGTGGCGCATGAGGCGCGCGCGGTCGAGGGTGGCTACCGCGTCACGGGGCGCTGGGACTTCGCCTCGGGCGCGCGGCAGGCGAGCTGGCTCGGCGCACATGTCCGCATCGTCGACGCTGATGGTGGGCCGAGGAAGAATGCGGATGGGTCGCCGGAGCTGCGCACGATCATGTTCCCGCTCGCAAGCGCCGTGCTGCACGACGTCTGGCAGGCGATCGGCCTTGCCGGCACCGGCACCGATTCCTACGAGGTGAGAGACCTCTTCATCCCCGAGCGCTTTGCCGTGTTCCGCGACGTGCCCGAGGCCTTGCGCGAGAGCGGCCCGCTCTATCGCCTGCCCACCGGCTCGACCTTCAGCCTCGGCTTTGCCGCGGTCTCGCTGGGCATCGCGCGCGCGACGCTGGATGCGGCGATCGCATTGGCGCGCGCCAAGCACCAGTCATTGGCGGCCAGTGCGATGCGCGACAACGGGGCGGTGCAGGGCCTGATCGGCCGGACCGAGGGCGACCTGCGCGCCGCGCGCGCCTACCTCTATGCGACCGCGCATGCGATGTGGCGCGACCTCTCGGCCACAGGCATGTTCAGCCCGGCGCATCGCAGCGCTGTCAGGCTCGCCGCGACCTGGACCATCCAGCAATCGGCCAAGGTCGTCGACGCGGCCTACCATATGGCCGGCGCGACCGCCGTCTTCCGGAGCAATCCGTTCGAGCGGCGGTTTCGCGACATGCATGCGATCACCCAGCAGATCCAGGCACGCGATACGCATTTTGAGGATGTGGGGAGGATAATTTTGGCGGGGAACGTTGAACGGGAGGCGCGATGACGCTGCGCTCCCTCCCCCGCTTGCAGGGAAAGGTTGGGGAGAGGGTGTCTCGACAACAAAAGACTCGCCCAGAGGAGAGAACCCTCACCCGGCGCTTCGCGCCGACCTCTCCCGCAAGCGGGAGAGGTTCATCGAGAGAGCGGCGCGTCCCTGACGTCACGCCACCAGTGCGGCGTCCTCGTCCGCGGCATCGATGCCGCGCTGCGCCGCCAGCAGGCTGATGATCTCGGCGTTCGGCCGCGCCTTGCTGAACAGAAAACCCTGGCCCTCGTCGCAGCCTTCGGTGCGGAGGCAGCTCAGCTCGGCTTCGGTCTCGACGCCCTCGGCGGTGATGATGACCCCGAGGCCCTTGCCGAGGCTGACGATGGAGCGGATGATCGCCTGGGCTTCGCGGTTGGCCCCCAGGTCGCGCACGAAGGACTGGTCGATCTTGATCTTGTCGAAGGGGAAGCTGCGCAAATAGCTCAGGCTGGAATAGCCGGTGCCGAAATCGTCCATCGAGATGCGCACGCCAAGGGCGCGCAGCGCATGCAGCGTCGCCAGCACCTGCGAGCTCTTCTCGAGCAGCAGCGTCTCGGTGATCTCGAGCTCGAGCCGGCGCGGCGGCAGGCCGGAATGTTTCAGCGCGTCCGTCACCATCGAGAGCAGATTGCCGCTGCGGAACTGGAGCGGCGACAGGTTGACGGCAACGCGGACGTCATCGGGCCAGGTCGCCGCGTCGAGGCAGGCGCGGCGCAGCATCAGGCCGCCGAGCGGATTGATCAGGCCGGTTTCTTCCGCGACCGGGATGAATTCGGCCGGCGAGACCATGCCGCGCTCGGCATGCGGCCAGCGGACCAGCGCCTCGAAGCCGGTGATGCGGCCGCTGGAGAGGTCGATCAGCGGCTGGTAATACGGCCGCAGCACGTCGTTCTGGATCGCATCGCGCAGCTCGACCTCGATCTTGCGGCGGCTCTGCGCTTTTGCATCCAGCGCGGCCTCGAAGAAGGCGAAGCTGCCGCGCGCGTCGGATTTGGCGCGTGACAGCGCCATGCCGGCGCTCTTGAGCAGCTTTTCGGACTCCTCGCCGTCGCCGGGGGACATCGCGATGCCGATGGAGGCGCCGATCACCACGGAATGGCCGTCGAGCAGATAGGGATCGGCGATGGCTTCGAGCAGGCGCTTGGCGAGGCCCACGGCGTCTTCGGGCCGCGTCAGGCCGCTTTGCACGACCGCGAACTCGTCGGAGTTCAGCCGCGCCAGCATGTCCTCCTCACGCAAGGTCGAGCGCAGGCGCTTGGCGACGCCGCGCAGCAGCTTGTCGCCGACCGCATGACCCAGCGTGTCGTTGACCGACTTGAACTTGTCGAGCCCGAGCATCAGCACCGCAGCCTTTTCGGGGCTGCGGCGCGTGTGCAGCAGCATCTCGTCCATGGCCTGGCGCAACTTGTTGCGGTTCGGCAGCCCGGTCAGCGCGTCGTGCTGAGCCATGAAGGCGAGCCGCGCCTCGGCGCGCTTGCGTTCGGTGATGTCCATCAGCGCCAGCAGCACCGCGGGCTGTTCGTCGTAGGTCAGTTCGCGGGAATAGATCGCAAGATCGATCAGCGCGCCGTCGGCCTTGACGTGCTTCCAGGTGCGGCCGGCCTGCTCCTCGCCGGAGCGATCGACGGTCCAGGGCGGCTCGCTGTCGAAGGCCTGCAGAGAGCGGATCTTCAGCCGCTGGAACTCGGCACGGCCATAGCCGTAATGTGCGATCGCGGCATCGTTGACGCCGAGGATGCGCTCGTCGTCCAGCGCACAGATGATCATGGGAACGGGATTGCCGTCGAACAGCAGGCGGAACGAAGCCTCGCGCTGCTTCAATTCGGTGATGTCGACCCGCAGGCCGACCACGCCGCCGTCATCGGTGCGGCGTTCCTCGATCAGGATGACGCGGCCGTCGGACAGCGTCTGCTCGTGGCGCTTGCCGGGCTCGTAGAGCTTCTTCAACCGGGCGGCGATCCATTCGTCCTCGTGGCCGGCGGCCTCCGGATAGTCACCGCGGGCGACGCCGACGCGCAGCGTGTCCTCGAGGCGCGCGCCTTCCTGAAACAGGTCGGCGGTCTTGCTGTAGATCTCGGAATATTGCTTGTTCCAGAGGACGTAGCGACCTTCGGGATCCAGAATGACGATGCCTTGCGGCAAGAGGTCGACGGCCTGGCGCAGCCGCTCGTGCGATTTGCGCGCCTCCGCGATGGCAGCGTCAGCCTCCGCACGGCTCTGCACGAGCTGGTCGCGTTCGATGAGCGGACGGGGCGTGCGTGCAAAGCGCGGCTTGCGGGGCTGTCGGCCGCCTCCAGCAAGCACGGTGCGCTTTCGTTTTTTTGTTTCTTTGGACCCCAAACTCAACTTCACACGTCCTAGCCGCACCCAGCGCCGCAAGTCTTGCTCCAAGTGTCTGAAAGAAAAGTAATCCGGGCCGGCGCCGGTATGGAGCGGCCGCTGCGCGCCGGATTGATTGCCCGTTTGCAAGGCGCGAGAAAGCGCGCCGAACCTGCTCCGCGTCGCAATCGGCGCGCGAGGAGATGCAAAAACGCGCAGTCTCCATGAATCAATTCCGGAACAGAGATCGCTTGCATGCAGGTCGCGCGCGACTCACGTTCCGCGCACGAATTTTGGTCAATGCGGGATAGAGTTATCGCGCCGTTAAGAATCGCCGCCGGACCACGGCGCCGGATCGTTCGGTGACCCTGCCGCGGCATTGGGCTATAAGGATGTCAGCATGAGTCCCCGCCGAATCGCCCCTCTCCTGCTTGTCATGACGCTCCTGGCTGCCGGCGGCGCGCTGGCCCAGGACAAAGGCAGCGTCAACCCGAAGCCGTTGCCGCCGCTCGCCCATCCGAACGACCCCAAGACCCCTGCCAAGGAGCTGTTCGCACGCAAGCTGCTGCCTTCTGCCGGGCCGGCGCACGTCATCGGCTCTTACGTAAAAGGCTGCATCGGCGGCGCGCAGCAGATGCCGCTCAACGGCGACGTCTGGCAAGTGATGCGGCTGTCGCGGAACCGCAATTACGGCCATCCCGACATGATCGCGCTGATCAAGCGCCTCGCTGCCAAGGCGCACAAGGACGCAGGATGGCCGGGCATTCTGGTCGGCGACATCGGGCAGCCGCGCGGCGGGCCGGCGCTGTCAGGCCATGCCAGTCATCAGATCGGTCTGGACGCCGACATCTGGCTGACGCCGATGCCGGACCATCGGCTCTCGCGCGAGGAGCGCGAGGAGATGTCCGCGGTGATGATGGTGCGCGAAGACCGCCTCGACATCGATCCGCGCGTGTTCACCCCAGGCCATGTGCTGGTGTTGCGCGATGCCGCGCAGGAGCCGGCGGTGCAGCGCATCTTCGTCAATCCCGCGATCAAGAAGGCGCTGTGCCGCGAGGCCAAGGGCGATCGCTCCTGGCTGTCGAAGATCCGCCCCTGGTGGGGCCACGACTATCATTTCCACATCCGCATGCGCTGCCCGGCGGGATCAGGCGAATGCGAGGGCCAACCGTCGCAATCCGAGGACGAAGGCTGCAAGCCCTCCGATTTCGCCTATTGGTTCAGCGAGGGCGTGCTGCATCCCAAGCCGCCCGCCGAGCCGCCGAAACCGAAGCCGCCGATCACGCTGGCCCAGATGCCGGCGGCCTGCAAAGCCGTGCTGCACGCGCCGGATGCGAAGCGCTAGCGAGTGCTGTCGCCTCACCCCCACCGTCGTCCCGGGGGCGCGAAGCGAGCTTGGGTTGACGAGGAGTTGGTTGGTTCGCGCGCTCCCAATGCGCTAGGATGATCGCGCCGCTCGGCCGTCAGCCCGCGGCTTTTCCGGGATGCGCATCCCGTTCACCGACAAAAAACAGACTGCACGCCCGCATCCCGCGTGGCCAACGATGAGAATTCGACATGCGCATCCTCGCTCTCCTTGCCGTGCTCTCGATCAGCGCGACCTCTGCCCTTGCCGCGGAGGAGCCGAGCGGCTGCGACAAGTTCAAATGGCCGATCGAGCGTGAGCGCGCCGCGCTGACCGCACCTGATCGTGCCAAGCTGGCCTCGGGAAGCGAACAGGCTGCGATCCCGTCAGGGGCGATCACGCTGGCGCTGGTCGCGCCGCAGGAGGCGAACCTGCCCTCGCCGCCGGAGCGGGCACCGAACACGGCACCTTTGCCGGCTTCACCAGCATCAAGGCCGCGAAGGCCGGGCTCTACACGATCAGCCTGTCTTCGGGCGCCTGGGTCGATCTGGTCCAGGAGGGTCATTTCCTCAAGCCCGTGGCTTTCAGCGGCGCGACCGATTGCGACGGCATCCGCAAGACCATGAAATACCAGCTCTCGGACAAGCCGTTCGTGCTTCAGATCAGCGGCGCCAAGGACAATTCGCTCTCGATTTCGATCCTGCCCGCGCAATAGGCGGATTGGCTGGATCAACGACCGCCTTTGACCTCCGGCCCCAGCCTGCTATCTTCGCACTTGCGATCTCCCCGCCGGCCGTAAGCCGTTGCGGGGCCACGTGGAGCAGCGCTTCCGCCCGTCGCGATCGATCCACCCAACGCCAGGTTTGCGCGTGCGTCCTGCGCGCGCGGGCTCGCACGGAGCGCCATCCATGTCTCGACTTGCCGGACTATTCACCGCCTTCATCCTGCTCGCAGGCACGAGCGTCTCGCCGGCCGCCGCCGAGGACAAGACCATCACGATCTTCGCTGCGGCGTCGATGAAGAACGCGCTCGACGAGGCCGATGCCGCCTACACCGCCAAAACCGGCGTCAAGTTCAGCGTCAGCTATGCCGCAAGCTCGGTGCTCGCCAAGCAGATCGAGCAGGGCGCGCCGGCCGACGTGTTCGTCTCCGCCGACACCGACTGGATGGACTATGCGGTGTCCAAGAAGACCATCAACGAGGCATCCAGAGTCAACCTGCTCGGCAACACCATCGTGCTGATCGCGCCGAAGGATTCCAAGATCGACAACGTCACCATTTCGCAAGGCTTCGACCTCGCCAAGCTCGCCGGCGACGGCAGGATCGCCACCGGCGATGTGAAGTCCGTGCCGGTCGGAAAGTACGCCAAGGCGGCACTGGAAAAGCTCGGCGCCTGGCAGGCGGCCGAGCCGAAATTCGCCATGGCCGAGAGCGTGCGCGCCGCGCTGACGCTGGTGGCGCGCGGCGAGGCTGCGCTCGGCATCGTCTATTCCACCGACGCCAAGGTCGAGCCCGGTGTGAAGATCGTCGGCACTTTCCCGGCGGACTCGCATCCGGCGATCATCTATCCCGTGGCGGCGACCACGACCGCGAAGGCCGAGACCCGTGATTATCTCGCCTTCCTGCGCACCTCCGCCGCCAAGACCATTCTGGAAAAATACGGCTTCAAATTCCTGATCAGCCCGACAACATGATTCTTGCCATCTGATTTTCGTGTTCGACATCTCTCCCGCCGAATGGAGGGCGATCCTGCTCTCGCTCAGGGTCGCCATCATCGCGACGCTCGTGGCAACGCCGTTCGGCATTGCCCTGGCGTGGCTGCTCGCCCGCAAGGAATTTTGGGGCAAGTCGGTGCTGGATGCCGTCGTGCATCTGCCTCTGGTGCTGCCGCCTGTCGTCACCGGTTATCTGCTGCTTCTCACCTTCGGCCGCCGCGGCCTCGTCGGCGGCTTTCTCGCCGATCATCTCGGCATCGTCTTCGCATTCCGATGGACCGGAGCTGCGCTCGCCTGCGGCGTGATGTCGTTTCCGCTGCTGGTGCGGCCGATGCGGCTGTCGATCGAAGCGATCGACCGAAAGCTCGAGCAGGCGGCCGAAACGCTTGGCGCCGCGCCTTTCAAGGTGTTCTTCACGGTGACGCTGCCGCTCGCGCTGCCCGGGGTGCTCGCCGGCATGGTGCTCGGCTTTGCGAAGGCGATCGGCGAGTTCGGCGCTACCATCACCTTCGTCTCCAACATCCCCGGTGAGACCCAGACGATTTCGTCGGCGATCTATTCCCTGATCCAGACACCGGACGGCGACGCCGCCGCGGGACGGCTGGTGATCGTCTCGATCGTGCTCGCCCTCGGCGCGCTCATCGCCGCCGAATGGTTCGCCCGCCGCGCCACGCAGCGCCTGCACGGGAATTGACATGCTGCGTGTCGATGTCGAAAAACAGCTCGGCGAATTCCGGCTCGAAGCCTCGTTCTCGAGCCAAGGCCGCGTCACCGGCCTGTTCGGCGCCTCCGGCGCCGGCAAGACCTCGCTGATCAACATGATCGCTGGCCTGCTCCGGCCCGACCGCGGCACCATCGTCATCGACGGCGAGACCGTCGACGATACCGCTGCCGGCATTCATGTGCCGACCTGGCGCCGCCGCATCGGTTATGTGTTCCAGGACGCGCGGTTGTTTCCGCATCTCAACGTCGCGCAAAATCTCGACTATGGCCGGCGGATGAACCGCCTCGCGTCCGATCCGGCCCAGCACACGCGGGTGGTCGAGCTGCTCGATATCGGCGCACTGCTTGACCGCCGCCCCGGAAAACTTTCGGGGGGCGAACGCCAGCGTGTCGCGCTCGGCCGCGCGCTGCTGTCGAAGCCGCGCCTGTTGCTGCTCGACGAGCCGCTCGGCGCGCTCGACGAGGCCCGCAAGCTCGAAATCCTGCCCTACCTGGTGCGCTTACGCGACGAGGCCAATGTCCCCATGGTCTATGTCAGCCACGACGTCGCCGAGCTGCGCCAGCTCGCGACGCAGATCGTGATGCTGAAGCAGGGCCGCGTCACGTCGTTCGGCGGGGTGAAGGTGCTGACGTGAGGGCCGACATGAGTGCGCTGGCTAGAGTTGCCCCGCTCTAGCCTCAACCACCGCAGTCATGCCCCGGCTCGACCGGGGCATCCAGTACGCCGCGGCCTCTCCGTATCCACGCGCCGTCTCTGGAATACTGGATTGCCCGCTTTCGCGGGCAATGACAGCGTGACTGTGGCTACCAGCCGCGATCGACGTTGCGGACGTCGCCGGTCCGGGCGTCGACGTCGACCTCCATCCAGCGACCCCTGATGTCGCGACCTTCGATCTGCCATTCATCGCCAAGGAAATTCGTGTCCGAGACCGTGACCACACCAAGATCGGTCGCGACGTCCAGCGCGACCTGCATCGAGACCTGGTCGCCGGTGTCATAGGCCATGGCCGGCGCCGCTGATCCCAAGCCAAGCGCGATCATGGCGGGCAGGATGAGTTTTCGCATGGATTGCTCCTGTCAGTTGCGTTGACCGTTACGCGGCTAAGAACGGACAACGCCGCGGAGCGTTCCGGAACCAGGAGTCACGAAGCCGCGCAAATTGTCGGCGGTTGCGGCGATTTGGTGGCGGTTTCCGTCATTCCGGGGCGAGCCCCGGAATGACGATGAGGGAGCTAAACGCCCGCCACCGAGGTCCATATCTCCGCCAGCTTCTGCCGCAGCGCTTGCCCGCGCGTCAGCGGCGCCGGGGTCTCGTCCTCTTCCGGCAGGCGCAGGCCGACGACGTTGACGCGGCCGCCGGAGATCGAGCGCGCCACCAGCACGATGGTATCGAGCGCGAGCTCGGCGCCCTCCTTCGGCGCGCGGTCGAGATGGACGTCGAAATAATCGGCCAGCGTCAGCTTGGCCTCGTCCTCGCCGATCTTCACGCCGTAGATCTCGGCGAGCTCGGCGAGCGTATGCTCGCCGGACACCATGAAGTCGCCGAGCAGATGCGGGTCGGGCGCCGTGCTCGGCTGCATGTCGACGAAGAAGCGGTCGAGCGCCTCGGCCTTTTCCGGCGGCGCCAACAGATAGATGTAGTCGCCGGGCGCGACCGGCTCGGCTTCCGTCGGTGTCAAAATATGCTCGTTGCGGATCACCAGCGTCGGCTTCGACCAGGACGGAATCAGCCCGCGACGGAAGTAGAGGCTCTTCGGCCGCACCGGATAGCCGACCAGTTGCTGCTCGAGCTGGCCGGGCAGATCCAGCTCGACCCGGCGCGGGCCGCGCTCGGCGCGCGGCAGCGCCACATGCAGTTTTCGCGCGGCCGGTGCCAAGGTCCAGCCTTGCAGCAGCAGCGAAATAATCACGACGACGAAGGCGACGTCGAAATAGAGATAGGCTTTCGAGAGACCCACGAGCATCGGGATCGAGGCCAAGAAGATCGCGACCGCACCGCGCAGGCCGGTCCAGGCGATGAAGATCTTTTCGCGCCAGTTGAAGCGAAAGGGGGCCAGGCACACGAACACCGCGATCGGCCGCGCCACCAGCATCAGCACCAGTGAGACGGCGATTGCCGGCAGCACGCTGGAGCCGAGCCGGCTCGGCGACACCAGAAGGCCGAGCAGCACGAACATCACGATCTGTGCCAGCCAGGTCGCCGCATCCAGGAACGCCACCACCGAGTTATGCGCCCGCGTCGGCCGGTTGCCGATGATGATGCCGGCGAGATAGACGGCGAGGAAGCCCGAGGCGTGCATGATCTGCGAGCCGCCGAAGATGACGAGCGCGGCCGTGGTGACGAACGGCGCGTGCAGGCCCTGCGGCAGCGCGACCTTGTTCAGTCCGATCACGACGAGACGTCCGCCGATCACGCCGACGACCGCGCCCAGCAGCGCCTCCTGCACGAACTCCATCGCCACATGGCCGGGCGAGCTCGCGCCCAGCGAGATGTATTCGACCAGCATCAAAGTGAGGAAGATCGCGAAGGGGTCGTTGGTGCCGGATTCCGCTTCCAGGGTCGCCCCGACACGCGGGCGCAGACGCAGGCCCTGGGTGTGCACCAGCAGGAACACGGCGGCGGCATCGGTCGAAGCCACCACCGCGCCGACCAGCAGCGATTCCGTCCAGTTGAGGTCGAGCGCGTATTTCGCGAATGGCGCCGTGATCAGCGCGGTCAGCAGCACGCCGGCGGTCGCGAGCATCACGGAGGGCGCGAGCACGGTGCGGATGCTGGCAAAGCGCGTCTTCAAGCCGCCGTCGAACAGGATCAAGGCCAGCGCCACCGAGCCGACCAGATAGGTGGTGCCGACATCGTTGAACTGGAGCTGGCCGGGGCCCGCATCGCCTGCCAGCATGCCGATCGCGAGGAAGACCAGCAGCAATGGCGCGCCGAAGCGCAGCGCGAGCAGGCTCGACAGGATACCGGCCATGACGAGGACGGCGCCGAGCAGAATGGCGATGCTGAAGGAGTCGAGGGAGGCCATCCACCTTCCGGGTACAATTCGCTGAAATTGCATCCTTATCGTCGCAGCACCGGCGCGCCAACCCATTTCTCCCGCTCGCGGCAATCTGACCGTATTTTGCGGCCTTAACGCGCTTCACTTCGCGGTGTATCGATGGCCCGGCCGCTGCCTTTGTGGGATTCTGCGGCGCCTTCGAATCACATCCTCCCGCCTACTCTTCCCGACGAGACCGCCCCGATGGACATGGACCTCAAAGACCTCATGGAGTTCGTGCAGACCACCGCGCGCAGCGTCGGGGCGGAGATCGCCTCGCCCTGGTTCTACCTGCAATTCGGGCTCATTCTGGCAGCGGCCGGGATCGCCTATGCGGCCGAAGCCGCCATGCGTAACCGCGTCGACATGAGCTCGCTGGCGATGCGCTGGCCGCTGCCGCTCCGGCATTTCGCCCGCGTGATGGTCGCGAGCGCCTCGACGGCGGTGTTCACCCTGCTCGTCATCGTCTCGCGCGTGGTGATGTATCACGCGACCTGGCCGAGCCGCAGCTATCTGCTGATGGTCGCCGCCAAGCTGGGGCTCGCCTGGCTCGCGGTCCGGCTGGTGACCTCGGTACTGCGCAACGCGTTCTTCGTCAGGCTGGTGTCGGTCGCGGCCTGGTTCGTCGCCGCGCTGTCCATCCTCGGCCAGCTCGATGCCACGGTTGACCTGCTCGATTCCTATGCGATCGTGCTCGGCGGTCTCAGGCTGACGCCGCTCCTGGTGCTGAAGGCCGGCGCATTGCTGATCTTCGCGCTCTGGCTCACCAACATCGCCAGCAATTTCGCCGAGAGCAAGATCAACTCGACGACCGATCTGACGCCGTCGGTCCAGGTGCTGCTGATCAAGATCATCCGCATCGGGCTGCTTGCCGTCGCAATCGTCATTGCGCTCGGCACCGTCGGCATCGATCTCTCCGCGCTTGCCGTGTTCTCCGGCGCGGTCGGCGTCGGTATCGGTATCGGCCTGCAGAAGATCGTCGCCAACTTCATCTCCGGCATCATCCTGCTCGCCGACAAATCAGTGAAGCCGGGCGACCTCGTCACGATCGGCGACAATACCGGGCGCATCAGCGCGATGAAGACGCGCTATATTTCCGTGGCCGCCGGCGACGGCCGCGAATTCCTGGTGCCCAACGAGGATCTGGTGACGCAGAAGGTCGTCAACTGGACCTACACCGACAAGAACACGCTGGTGAAGATCACCTTCGGCACCAATTACGACGCCGACCCGAAGCTGGTCTGCAAGCTCGCAATCGAGACCGCCTCAGCCCATCCGCGCGCGCAGAAGGGCAAGCCGCCGAACTGCCTGCTGACCGAATTTGCCGAAGCCGGCATGAAATTCTCGCTGACGCTCTGGCTCGCGGATCCCGACGGCATGGATGCCGTCAAGAGCGACGTGATGCTGGCGCTGTGGGAGGCCTTCAAGCGCGAGGGCATCCGGGTTCCCTACCCTGTCCGCGAAATCCGCGTCCGCGGCGGGGCGCTGCCGGTCGAAACCACCGTAGAAGTCCCGAATTAAGCCGGTTTCGGACGCAAGGGCGGCAAGCTTGCCTTGCACTAGGGCCGGCAATCATTAAATTAGGGCCTGAAATCAAGCCTTTCCGCCCGTACTGAAACCGGGCTTTCAAGCCCAGAAGACAATATCCGCATGAGCTACGTCGAAGCCACCGATACCTCCCTGCGCAAGACCGGCCAGATCAAGCTGCACGGACCGGCCGCCTTTGCCGGCATGCGCAAGGCAGGCGCGCTGGTGGCGAAGTGCCTCGACGAACTCACCGACATCGTCGGCCCCGGTGTGCCGACCGAGCGCATCGACGAATTTGTCCGCGACTTCGCCTTCAGCCACGGCGCCTATCCGGCGACGCTGATGTATCGCGGCTACCGCTACTCGACCTGCACCTCGCTCAATCATGTAGTCTGCCACGGCATGCCCGGCGACCGCCCGCTGAAGGAAGGCGACATCGTCAACATCGACGTCACCTTCATCGTCGACGGCTGGTACGGCGATTCCAGCCGGATGTATGCGGTCGGCCCGATTGCCCGCAAGGCCGAGCGGCTGATCGAAGTGACCTATGAAGCGATGATGCGCGGCATTGCCGCCGTAAAGCCCGGCGCCACCACCGGCGATATCGGCCACGCCATCCAGAGCTTCGTCGAGCCGCAGGGCATGAGCGTGGTGCGCGATTTCTGCGGCCATGGTTTGGGGCGCATGTTCCACGACGAGCCGAACATCATCCATATCGGCCGGCCCGGCGAAGGCGTGCAGCTCAAGCCCGGCATGTTCTTCACCATCGAGCCGATGATCAATCTCGGCAAGCCGCATGTGAAGATCCTGTCCGACGGCTGGACCGCGGTCACCCGCGACCGCTCGCTGTCGGCACAGTTCGAGCACTCGGTCGGCGTCACCGCAACGGGCGTTGAGATCTTCACGCTATCGGAGCGGCACGGCGAGAAGCAGATCGGGTGATCTTGTCGCCCAGGCTATCGCGGCCGGCGAAACGATGATGGCGGCCGTTTGTAGGTCGCGGCAAACGCATCGTTAAAGCGGCGCACGCTGCCGAAACCGGCGGCGAAGGCAATCTCGGCCAGGGTCATATCAGTCTGATCGATCAGGCGCTTGGCTTCCTGCACGCGCCGGGTCGCGGCGATCTCACTGGGGCTGGCGCCGGTGTGGCGCAGGAACAGACGCAGCAGATGGCGCGGCCCCACGCCGAGCGCTTCCGCAAGCTCCGCCATCGAGTCTCGGTCCAAAAAACCATCATTAATCAGGCGCATTCCGCGCGCCACGGTCGTGGCTGTTCCCATCCAGGCAGGCGAGCCCGGCGCGGCTTCCGGCCGGCAACGCAGGCATGGGCGAAAGCCGGCGCGTTCGGCGGCCGCTGCAGTCGGATAGAAGGTGACGTTCTCCGAGCGCGCGGGGCGAACCGGGCAGACCGGCCGGCAGTAAATCCGCGTCGAGCGGACACCGGAAAAGAACAGACCATCGAATGCGCGCGCACGCGCCAGCCGTGCCCGGTCGCACGTCTCGCGGTCGAGATGCGGTGGTAACGCTTGCGGCTGCGGAAAGCCCTTCATCATCGCGAAATCATAGTTGGGTCGCGATGCTCCGAGTAGCCGAAATCGGACTCGATCGGACGATGAGGTCCGAATTCAGCCAGCCCGCGCCACCGCGTCCGGAGCATGATGTCGAACGATCCCGGAGCAAATCGCATGAGCATGCAGGCACCACGGGCAATTTCGGAGCGGACCACCCTATCGCTGGAGTTCGGGCTGTTGGTGTTGCTCTCGCTGATCTGGGGCAGCTCCTTCACGCTGATCAAGGTGGCGCTCGCGACGGTACCGCCCTTCACCATGGTCGCCGGGCGGGTCACGATCGCGGCAATGCTCCTGATCTGCATCGCGATCGGCCAGGGACATTCCCTTCCCCGCCAGAGATCGGTGTGGGCGGCTCTCCTCGTGCAGGGTCTATTGCAGAGCACATTGCCCTTCACGCTGATCAGCTGGGGCGAAACGCAAATCCCAAGCGGACTTGCCGGTGTGCTCAACGCGACTCCGCCGCTGTTCGTGCTCTTGATCGCACTGATGACCGGGCGCGGGCGACGCACGATCAACGGCCAGAAGATCATCGGCGTCGCGGCAGGTCTCGCCGGCGTGATCCTGACGATCGGCATCGATGCGCGTGCCGGCGCAGGGGCCGCGCCACTGGCGCAGCTCGCCGTGCTCGGCGCGAGCCTCTGCTACGCGCTTGCGCCGATCTGGGGCCAGCGGTTCTCCAGCCTTCCTGCCATCGTCACGGCAGCCGGCGCCATGAGTTGCGCCGCAATCCTGATGCTGCCCATGGCCGCAATCGTCGAGCGACCCTGGACACTGGCGCCGACGGCGCAGGCGATCGCGGCGGTGATCGCTCTCGCGGTCATCTGCACGGCACTCGCCATGGTGATCTATTTCCGGCTGATCCGCACGCTCGGCCCGCTCGCCACTACCAGCGGCAGTTATTTGCGGGCGGGCTTTGCGGTGATGCTCGGCACAACGCTGCTCGGCGAGCGGCTCACCTGGTCCATTCTGGCCGGAATGACGCTGGTTCTCACCGGGGTGGTTGCTGTCGCCCTGCCCTCGCCGAAACCGCGCCCCTAGCCCGTCGCAATTGACGGTTGCAAAAGCGAACAACCGCGGCAATGCTGCGGCCGATGCCCGCCAAAGCCGACCACGACAAAAGCAAGCCCGACGACACGCCGCATTATCTCGGCCACCGCGAGCGACTGCGCGAACGCTTCTACAGCGCCGGCGCGGACGCGCTCAGCGACTACGAGCTATTGGAGATGGCGCTGTTTCCGGCGCTGCCGCGGCGCGACACCAAGCCGCTGGCGAAGACGCTGATCAAGACGTTCGGCTCGTTCGCCGAGGTCGTCCACGCGCCGGTGGCGCGGTTGCGCGAGGTCGACGGCGTCGGTGAGGCCGCGATCAACCAGCTCAAGCTGATTGCGGCGGCAGTGCATCGCGTGGCCAAGGGCGAGGTCAACAGCCGCAACGCACTGTCGTCCTGGAATGAGGTGATCGCCTATTGCCGCACCAGCATGGCCTTCGCCGACAAGGAGCAGTTCCGCCTGCTCTTCCTCGACAAACGCAACCAGCTCATCGCCGACGAGGTGCAGCAGACCGGCACCGTCGATCACACGCCGGTCTATCCGCGGGAGGTGATCAAACGCGCGCTGGAGCTTTCGGCCACCGCCCTCATCCTGGTGCACAATCATCCCTCAGGCGATCCCTCGCCGTCACAAGCCGATATCCAGATGACCAAGGCGATCATCGACATCGCCAAACCGCTTGGGATTGCCGTGCATGACCACATCATCGTCGGCAGGAGCGGGCATGCGAGCCTGAGGGGGATGCGGCTGATCTGAACAGCTTTCAGGCCGGCGCGCGCGGCAGCGCGCAGTTCAACATCCATTGCACACCGAAGCGATCGGTGAGCTTGCCGTAATAGTCGCCCCAGGGCTGAATGCCGAGCGGCGTGGTGATCGTGCCGCCTTCGGCGAGACTCGCGAACAGATCCGTCGTTGTCTCCTGATCGTCCATCATGAGGATATGGGCGGAGCCGCGCATCGGCTCGGCATCGTCGTTGTCCGATGCGTAGAAGCAGATGCCTGGGCCTTCGAACTTCGCATGCATGATCTTGCCGCGCATCGCAGGATTCCGGAGCGGCATGCCGGGATCGCCGTGACGCAGGATGTCGGTGACGTGGCCGAGGCCACAGGCCGTGTAGAAGGCGAGTGCCTGTTCGCACTGAGTCGTGAAAAAGAGGTAGTTCGACAGGCGCATATCTCGCGCTCCTCGCTTGAATCGATCAGGTTTCTGCGCAGGCCTTGAGCGCGGCAACACGGCAGGCGGACGCGATCGCAGCGCTCACGTCCTTGTCGGCGACGGCCCGCGCCATGGTGACACCGCCGGACAGGATCGAGAGCAGCGCCCAAGCGCGCGCGCGCCGGTCCTTGGCGGAGCGGCCGGACAAGCCCTCCGCAACCGCGTTCACTACGCCCTCGATTTCGGCCTCGAACACGCTCTTGATTCCAACTTCCGCGCGCTGCACTTCGGAGGCCAGACTCTGTAAGGCGCAGCTCGAGCCCAACTCGCAGACCCGCTTCTGGCCGAGATAGAAATCGACGAACGCCGTGACCCACTTGGCGCCGTGCTCGGCACGCATCGCTTCCACGCCCTGACGCAGCTCTTGCAAGCCTGCGATCAGTGCTGCCTTGAAGGCTTCCCCTTTGGACGAGAAGTGGCCGTAGAACGCGCCTGATGTGACCTCCGCCTCCTTGGCGAGACCATCGACGCCGATGCCGCCATAGCCCTGGCGGCGAAAACCGCGGCCGGCGGCGGCGACCATGCGCGCGCGGGCCTCTTCCTTGTGTCCGGATTTATATCGCATCACCGCACCTTTGGATAACGGTCGTTATTTTAATGTTGACGGCATCGCGCTTTCGTGCGAATGCGATCACGATCGTTATATAACGATAGCAATGTTATCGCAAGCCGCGACCGCAGCCGGCGCTCGCGGCGCTCACATCACCAAGGGAGCTCCAATCATGCCGATCACCGTCGTCGCCACGGATGGCATCTTCAGCGCCGCCGCCGAGAAGATCATGTTCGCCGAGCTGACCGCCTCGTTTCTCAAGCATCATGATCTCGCGGGCAATGCGTTCCTCACGCCGAACGTGATCGGCGAGATCAGCACCATCTCGAAAGGCCGGTCCTTCGCCGGCGGAACGTCCAGCGACATCGTCGTGATCGAGCTGAAAGTCCCGTCCTTCGCGCTGGCGAGCGCCGGGCAAAAGGCCGGCTTCATCAAGGAGGCCACCGAGATCGCGTTCAAGGCGGCGGAAGGCCGTCATCCGCGCGAGCGGATCTTCGTCAACATGGTCTATGCGGTGGACGGACTTTGGGGCATCGGCGGCAAGGCCTACACCAATGCCGAGCTCGGCGAGGCAGCGAGCCGGGCCAGCGCTGCCTAAGCACAGCGATTGGACATGGCAACGCCGGCGCGCGCAGGGCAGCGCCGGCGCAACATGAGTTCAGTAGCAGTATCGCGGATCGACCGGGACGTAGCGGCCGTCCGGGCGCTGCATATAGCAGCCGCGCTGATAGGCGTAATAGCCGGAGCGGCGGCGTTCGCCTTCGGCGGCAATCGCTGCCCCCGTGCCGGCCCCGACGACTGCGCCGATGGCCGCACCACGGCCACCGCCAAGCGCGCCGCCCACGATCGCTCCGCCGACACCGCCGAGAATGGCGCCGCCGACAGCATCCTGCGCCATCGCATCATGGACCGGGACGGCCATGGCGACTGCGAAACATGCTGCAATTCCAAGACGTCGAAGCATCCCGAATCCTCCCGTTTGACCGGGCAGTCATAGCGTTTGGCGCAGTTCCGGGCCAGAACAATCTACGGGGTGAAAGCCGCAGCTACGGCTCGACCCAGCGCTGCACGGCTTCAACGGTATCGGCGGGCGTCGTGTTGAAGCAGATGGCGGCCTGTGGCGCCAGGCTGTGGACGAGATTGAGCACCTTCTCGAACACCAGCAGCCGCTCCTTCGGCTCGCGCAGGCCGGCGCCGATCACGATGCAATCGAAGCGCTCGTCGCGCAGCGCTGATGTCACGGCAGCCTCGGCCGCTGTGTCGAGATCGATCAGGCAGCTCGTGACTTCATAGCCGAGACCACGCAGGCGCAGCAGCTGCGCTTCGATATAATTGCGCACGAGCGCCGGCGTGAGCTGCGGAAACGCGCTGTAGTCCGCATTGCCGGGTTCGATGCCGATCGCAAGCACGCGCTTGGCCATCGCGGGAATCCCTCAGCAGACCGTCTCCGTTGCTAACGGATGGCCGCCCGGCGGGTTCCGGGACTGCAATGCAGCGATCACCTGCCTTCGCCGAGGTCGCGTCGTTCGAACGCCATCTTTTCGCGCTGCAGTTGTAAGCCATTTCACATGCTTTCAGGCCGCGGCCTGTCACATTTGCCGAACCAGGCCCAGAGCGCGTAGCCGCTGACAGCGGCGCGGCTCATGCCTGATTTGTTCGATGACCGATATTTTATCTATTCGCGGGAGCGGGAGATGGCGTCATACGAGAGCCTGAAGAGCGATTATGAGAGGAACTGGGCCAATCTCCAGATCCGGCCCGCCCGCCTGGGCGAGGCCAATGCGACGGCACGCAAGGCCCTCAACGGCAAGGCGACCTACCAGCAGGTCGAGCGGCTGACCGGCGTGCCCTGGTACTTCGTCGCGCTGTGCCACTATCGCGAGTCGAACTTCGATTTCGACACCTATCTCGGCAACGGCGAGACGCTGCACCGCGTGACATGCCTCGTTCCCAAAGGGCGCGGCCCGTTCGCCTCGTTCGTCGAAGGCGCCGTGGATGCGCTCAGGATCGAAAACCTGGTGGGGGCGCAGGACTGGAGTATCGCGCGCACCCTGTACCGGCTCGAATGCTTCAACGGCCTCGGCTATCACGCCAAGGGCGTGAACTCGCCCTATCTCTACGGCGGCTCGACCCTCTACGGACCACCCGAGGCAAGGGGCGGCAAATTCGTCGCCGACCACGTCTTCGATCCGAACCACGCCGATACCCAGCTCGGCACCGCAGTGATCCTGCACGCGATGATGTCGCTCGATTCGTCCATCACGATCGGCGACAGCCCATCCATCGCGCCCCGTTCCGAGCCCGACGAGGACATGGCAGCATCCGTGCTGCTGATGCAGCAGACGCTCAACAAGCTCGGCGCCAATCCACCGCTCGACGAAGACGGCATCAGCGGGCCGAAGACCAGGGCGGCGGTCTCGCAATTTCAGCAACAGCACGGCCTCGAGGACACCGGCCTGCTCGACGGGACCACGATCGCCGCCATTACGCGTGCGGGAGTACAACCGGTCCCGGCGCCAAATGTCGATCTGTCCCAGATTCTGAAGCGGCTGGAAGGTCTCGCGCAATTGCTGCAAGGCGCCGGCATGTCACAAGGAGGCGCGCCGTCAGGTGGCACGACGTCCGGAGGCCCGACGGTGTCCCCCAGCGATCCGATCAGCCTGCTCGAACGGCTACTTTCTCTCGTCAACAAGACCGCGCCCATGCCCGGCACAGCCACACCGACCAATCCTACTGCCGTCGACCAGTTGAAGCCGGTGCTCGATCTGCTCGGCGTCCTGGTCAGCAAGGACAGCAAGCCCGTGCTCGGTCAGGTCAATGGCGCGCTTGGCGAAACCATCGGCAAGATGCTTGACGGCAAGAAGACCGCGCTCGGCATCGGCGGCGCCCTCATCACCTCGCTGCTCTCCGCGGTGACGGCAAGCCCCAATGCGGGAGGTCTTGCCGGACTGTTCGGAACGATCGCGTCGGCGGTGCCGGGCCTGAGCCAGTTCGCGCTGCCGATCTCGCTGGCGCTCACGGCCTGGGGCGTGCTCGGCAAGCTGGAGAAATGGGCGCAGGGCACCGCGCCGCCACCCAAGCCGACGACCTAGATATTCCGGGCCTCGATCGCCGCAGCACGTCGCTGCATCAGCGCACGCTCGCGGCCGTTGGTCGCAAGCTGCGCGGCGGCTTCGAATGCCTGGCGTGCCTCCACGAGCCGTCCGAGTTTCTGCAGGAAGTCACCGCGTACGGCCGGCAGATGGTGATAGGCGGCGAGCGCCGGCGTACCTGCGACTGCGTCCAGCACATCGAGACCGGCTTGCGGTCCCGAGGCCATGCCGACCGCGACCGCGCGATTGAGCTCGATGATCGGAGAACGCACCAGCCGTGAAAGCTCAGCGTAGAGCTGCGCGATGCGCTGCCAGTTGGTGGCTCCGGGGGACTCCGCTCTGGCGTGGCACGCTGCGATCGCGGCCTGAAGCGCGTAAAATCCCCCACCGCCGCCGAGCTCGCCGGCTCGTTCGAGCGAGCGCAGGCCACGACGGATCTGCAGCCAATCCCAAAGTGTGCGATCCTGGTCCATCAGCAGGATGGGATCGCCGTTCGCGTCGGTGCGGGCACGTGTGCGCGAGGCATTCAGATCCATCAGGGCGACGAGACCATGAACCTCCGGCTCATCAGGCGCGAGGCCTGCGAGCACGCGGCCCATGCGCAGCGCCTCCTCGCAAAGCTGCGGCCGCAGCCATTCGTCGCCGCGCGCGGCGAGATAGCCCTCGTTGAAGATGAGATAGACGACCTCCAGCACCGAAGCGAGCCGCTCCGACAGCGCCTCGCCGCCCGGCGTCTCATAGGCGAGGCCGGAATTCGATAGCGTCCGCTTGGCTCGCACGATGCGCTGGGAGATGGTGGCCTCAGGCACGAGATAGGCGCGTGCGATCTCGGACGTCGTCAAGCCGCAGATCATGCGCAGCGCCAGCGCCGTTCGCCCCTCGCGCGACAGCACCGGATGACAGGCGGTGAAGATCAGACGCAGCAATTCATCGCCGATGTCGTCGTCGAGCGCGGTGTCAAAATCCGGCACGGTCTCCTGCTCCTGCAACATGTCCCGCGCCAGCATGTCGTGCTTGTCCGCGAGCATCCTGCCGCGGCGCAGATGATCGAGCGCCCGGCGCTTTGCCGTTGTCATCAACCAGGCGCCGGGATTGTCGGGCACGCCGATGGCCGGCCAGGCTTCCAGCGCCGCAACCAGCGCATCCTGAGTCAGCTCTTCCGCAAGCGGCACGTCGCGCAGCATCCGCGACAGCGTCGCGATCAGCCGCGGCTGCACGACGCGCCAGGTTGCATGAATTGTGGCACGGACCGTCTGATCGATGTCGGCGGCCGTCATCGCCGCCGACCGTTGCATGCAGTGCTGTCCATCACGCGTGGGCGGCTACGCTCGACCGCGCGTTGACGTCACAGCCGCCGTCGATACCAGGCGTGGCGAACGCCCGGAGCTCGCAGGTGCCGTCCCAGCCCGGCAGGTGATCGAGGTGCAGCTGCATGAATTCCTTCGCCATGACGAGAGCCTCCGCCTTGTCGCGCAGCTCGAAAATGGCGTAGCCGCCGACCACTTCCTTGGCCTCGATGAAGGGACCGTCGATGACGCTGAGCTCGCCGTCGAGGATCCGCACCCGTGCGCCTGAAGCAAGCGGCATCAGGCCGCCATTGTCGATCATCCGGCCGGCCTTGATCTCCCGCTCGGATATCTTCTGCATGGCCTCCATCAGCGCTGGGGTCGGGCCTTTCATCGGCTGGCTGGAGGTGACGATGTACATGAAGCGCATGCAAATCTCCTGATAAGGCGAGACGCAGCCGGTTGGCCGCGCGATCAGCTCGCTAAGGGGATGACGATCGAGCTGGGACCTGATCGACATGAGCCCCAAGAAAAATCGACACCAGAAAAATTGCTGACCGAAAAACCGCTTATTGGCGCAGCATGATCAGGGGATCGGCCGTATCGGGAACCCGTCGCCATTGCGCGTTGTCGTCGGCCTCGAACTGCCAGACCTCGCCTGATTTCGACATCAGGATGATCTGGCCGCGCTCCAGCCGCCATTGCGTCGGGTTGAACTGGGCGATCGCCGCATCGCATTTCGGCTTGAGGAAGACCTGGAAATTGTCCTGGTCGGCTTCCGTGTTGGTCAGCGTCAGGCCGCAGATCGGCTGGCCGTTGCTGCGGACCATGGCCCAGTCGCCGATCATCTGGTCCATCGACTTGGCCATCGAGCGGGCGGCAGCGAGGTCCTGCAGGATGTAGACCCCTTCGCCCTGCCGCAGGCCTTCGAAGATGCCGGCCTCGACCTCGGTGAAATCGATCACGGATTCACCGGTCGCATCCTGCAAACGAACGATGTCTCCGAGGCCCTTGACGCTCCAGGCGACGATGTCCTTGGTGAAAGGCAGCGCGGTCTTGCAGGCCGGCTCGAGCTCGAGCTTGAAACCCTGCGCGGTCGCATCCCCCTTCATCGTGACGACGCAGGTCTTGCTGCGTTCGGTGGTCGAGAGCTCCCACTGCCCGACCATCTCCTTCTTCAGGGTCGTCGCATCCTGCGCGTGCGCGATGCCGATCGCGGCCAGGTGGGCCGCGACGGCGAATGCAACGATCCGAAGAATTCGCATCAGCGCCCCTTGAACGGCGTTTCCGCAACCGGCGTCAGCGGCGCCTTGCCTGAGAACCATGACTTGAGGTTATCGACCACGAGCTGGTCCATCGCGTTGCGCGTGACGACCGAGGCCGAGCCGATATGCGGCAGCAGCACCACGTTCTGCATGGTCTTGAGCTCATCCGGCACGTTGGGCTCGGCCGCGAACACGTCGAGCCCGGCGGCGAGGATGGTGCCTGACTTCAGGGCCTGGACCAGCGCGGGCTCGTCGACGACGGAGCCGCGGGCGACGTTGATCAGCACGCCGCGCGGGCCGAGCGCCTTGAGCACCTCGGCATTGATCATCTTGTTGGTCGAGGCGCCGCCGGGCACGATCACCATCAAGGTATCCACCGCCTTCGCCATCTCGATCAGATCAGGAT